>NZ_JBIUYD010000014.1:181660-228253 GCF_044744345.1 Kitasatospora sp. NPDC087315
GGCGCGGGGCCCCCCCCGGCGGGGGGGCGGGGGGGGGGGGGCGGGGGGGGGGCCGGCGGGGGGGGGGGGGGGCGCGGGGGGGGGGGGGGGGGGGGGGGGCGGGCCCCCCCCCGGCCCCCCCCCCCACCGCCTCGTCGCACGGCCTTGGCGCACCGCTCCCCCCGACTCCCAAGGTCTCGCCGCCCCCCTGGCAGCACCCTCCGGCGAGGGCGGTCCGCACAGACCCCGGCGATCCCCTCCCCCGGGGTGTCGTTGATCTCCACGCTAACAAACCGCGTGGTTGGTTTGTCAATACGGGGATCCACGAAATATCCACATCCCTGGAGTGGATTCGCGGGCGGGGTGTGAGTGGGTGGCCGGCCGTCATCGATCGGCCCGGCCTGTGGTCGATGCATCAACACCCTTTCCTCGCACCCAAGTTGAATCGAAGAGCGGGGTGCGGTCAGGGGGTGCGGCCGCCCGGCCGGTGGCACCCGTCCGGCCGGGCGGCGCCAGGAGCGCGCCGCCTCGGAACCCGGCATTCCACGGACCGCCCGATACCGAGCGGAAGCGCGCGGACGCTCAGCGCAGCAGTCTGCGCTCCTTGGCGACGGCCACCGCACCGGCCCGGGTGTCCACGCCCAACTTGTCGTAGATCCGGCCCAGATGCGTCTTCACCGTCGCCTCGCTGATGAACAGCGCGCGGGCGATCTCCCGGTTGCCCAGCCCCTGGGCCAGCCGGGCGAGGATCTCCTGCTCGCGCTCGGTGAGCCGGCGTACGGGCGTCCGCATCTGGGCCATCACCCGGGAGGCGACCGGGGGCGAGAGCACCGTACGGCCCCGCGCGGCCGCATGGACCGCGGCGAACAGTTCCTCCGGCCGTTCGGCCTTCAGCAGGTAGCCGGTGGCGCCCGCGTCGATCGCCCGGGTGATGTCGGCATCGGTGTCGTACGTGGTGAGCACCAGGACGTGCGGCGCGCCCGGCGTGGCGGTGATCCGGCGGGTGGCCTCCACCCCGTCGATGCCCTTGCCGAGTTGCAGGTCCATCAGCACGACCTGCGGTGCCAGCCGGGCGGCCAGCAGGACCGCCTCCTCCCCGTCGCTCGCCTCGCCGACCACCTCGATGTCGCCGGCGCTGGCCAGCAGCGCCAGCAGACCGGCCCGGACCACGGCGTGGTCGTCGCAGACCAGCAGACGGACAGGGGGCGCCGCGGGTGCGGTGTTCATCGGGACTCCAGGGGGATCGCGGCCGAGACGACGGTGCCCTCGCCGGGGGTGCTCTCGACGGTCAGGCCGCCACCGAACCGACGGAGCCGGGCCCGCATCGCGGGCAGGCCGTGGCCGCGCCCGGCCTTCGTACCTCGGGCAGGGGTGGTGCCGTCGAGCGCGCCCCCGGCGCCGGTGCCGTCGGCACGGGCGGCGCCGACGTCGAAGCCCCGTCCGTCGTCGGCGATGTCCAGAACGGCCTGGTCGCCCAGGAAGGACAGGGTCAGCGCGGCGGCCGACGCCCCGGCGTGCTCCCGCACATTGGCCAGCGCGCCCTGGGCGATCCGCAGCAGCGCGGCCTGGGCGGCGGCGGGCAGCGGTACCGGGGTGCCGTCCAGGTGGAAGCGGACCGGCAGCCCGCTCTCGGCGGACTCCCGCTCGGCGAGCGACCGCAGCGCCTGGTCGAGCGGGCGGCCGTCGGCGAGTTCGGCGGGTGCGAGGTCATGGACGAAGCGGCGGGCCTCGGCCAGGTTGCGGGCCGCCACCTCGGCGGCGGTGCGGACGTGGGTGCGTGTCGTCGCCGGGTCGGTGTCCCAGATGCGGTCGGCGGCCTGGAGCAGCATCCGCTGGCTGGAGAGCCCCTGGGCGAGGGTGTCGTGGATCTCCATCGCCAGCCGCTCGCGCTCGGCGAGGGTGCCCTCCCGCCGTTCGGTGGCGGCGAGTTCGCGCCGGGTGCGGACCAGGTCGGCGATCAGCGCGCGTTGCCGGGCGGCCTGCCGCTCCATGTGCAGGAAGACGGCGGTGGCCAGCGCCGCGACGGCGGGCGGCAGCAGGATCAGGTTGGCGTCCACCCCGCCCAGCCGGACCTCGCCGACCACCACCAGCAGGGTGAGCGCCGCGACCAGCGGGATCGCCGCGGCTGCGGGCAGGGTGCGCAGGGCCGTGTAGACCAGCGGGACGGCGCACCAGGCGAAGCTCGGCGCGAGCAGGACGAGCACCACCCAGAGCACGACCACCAGGGCGAGCGACCAGAGCCCGCGCCGTCGCCCCGGTTCCGCGGGCGGGCGGTGGTGTGCGAGCCAGGAGCCGACCGGCTGGGCGACGGCCAGCGTGAGGCTCAGGCCGATCACCCAGGGGATGCGGGCGCTGCCGGGGTGGTGGGCGAGGTAGCGGCTGAGCGAGGTGGCGAGCAGCAGCAGGAAGGCGGAGTCGAGCAGCACGGCCAGCCGGCCCGCGTCCGGATCCCCGGTGTCCTGGCCGGCGACGGGGCGGGGCTGCTCCACGGGTTCGCTCCTCACTGGCACCGCTCGGACGGGCCGCTACGACTCGGGCTGCTCACCCGGCCCACCTGGCCCGGGCGGCTCGGACGGCTCGGGCCGGGTGGCCCGCCGCCCGGGCGACCGGGGTGCCGACCTGCGGCGATCCCTCGATGGTGACCCGTCCGGCCCGGTCGCGCATCGGCCGATCGGTTGACGGCCCTGTCCTCCATCATGCGCGCGGACACGCACCGGACCGTCGATGTGCCGGGCCGGCCGGCCGTCGGAGGATCGGCACCGGAGCCGCCGGGTCCGACCCGGTCCCGGCCGTGGCTCCGACCGATCCGACCGATCCGACGAGGAGCTGGACCATGAAGAAGACCTCCGCGCGTACCCGGGTGCTGACCGGCACCGTCGCCGCCGCCGCGCTGGCCGCCGCCACCGCCGGTGCGGTCTCGGCCAGCGCCCAGCCGTCCGAGACCCCGGCCGCCGCCTCCGCGGTGAAGGCCGACACCCAGAACCGGAACCTCGCCCAGACCACCGGTCTGACCATCGAGGCCGCCACCAGGGCCGCCCAGGCCACCCTGGACGCGGCCGCCAGGGCCGGCCAGCACGTCTCGGTCGCGGTCGTCGACCGGGACGGCGTCACCCGGGTGCTGCTCAAGGGCGACGGCGCCGGTCCGCAGTCGCCGGAGTCCGCCGAGCGCAAGGCCTTCACGGCGGTCTCGTGGAACGCGCCGACCTCCGAGCTGGCCAAGCGGCTCGCGCAGGCCCCGAATCTCAAGGACGTCCCGGGCACGCTGTTCCTGGCGGGCGGGGCGCCGGTGCAGTCCAAGGGCGCGCCGGTCGCGGCGATCGGCGTCGCGGGCGCGCCCAGCGGCGACCTGGACGAGCAGTTCGCGCAGGCGGGCGTCGCCGCGCTCGCCAGGTAGGCCGCCCGGTGCCGGGGCCGGGACGGGCCCCCGACCGTCCAGGCCGCCCGGCGGCGCCCCGTGCGCCGTGCGGGCCGTACTTCGCGCGCCGTATCCCGTGCGCCGCGGCACCGGCCAGGTCAGGATGAGGCCATGGCACATATGACCGAGGCCGAGTGGCGAGCGTTCCTCGCCGAAGGCACCCGTACCGCCAAGATCGCCACCACCCGCGCCGACGGCCGACCGCATGTCGCGCCGGTCTGGTTCCTGCTGGACGGCGACGAGATCCTCTTCAACACCGGCGCCGACACCGTCAAGGGCCGCACCCTGGCCCGCGACGGCCGGGTGATGCTCTGCGTGGACGACGAGCGGCCGCCGTTCTCCTACGTCCTGGTCCAGGGCACCGCCACGCTCGGCGACGACCTGGCCGAGGTGCGCCACTGGGCCACCAGGATCGCCGCCCGGTACATGGGCGAGGACCTCGCCGAGCAGTACGGCGCCCGCAACGGCGTACCCGGTGAGCTGCTCGTACGGGTGAAGATCGAGAAGGTCGGCGCAGAACACGGGGTGGCCCGGTGAAAAGCCGGTGCCGCTGTCAGTGGCGCGTGGCAGGCTTCCCGGTATGACGGCGTGGACCCTCAACGACATCGAACGTGCGATCCGCTCCTCCTGGGGTGTGGACACCTGTGCGCCCGAGGACCTGGCCCACTGGCGTCCCGACAATCCCGCCCGCGGCCAGTGCGGGGTGACGGCGCTGGTGGTGCACGACCTCCTCGGCGGTGAGCTGATGATGGGCGAGGTGCACGTCGGCGGGGTCCGGACGGACCTGCACTGGTGGAACCGGTTCGCCACGGGCGTCGAGATCGACCTCACCCGTGAGCAGTTCGGCCCGGACGAACGGGTCGGCCCCGGGCGCCCGGTGGCCCGTCCGCAGCGCCCGGGCCGGCTCCAGGCCCAGTACGAGCTGCTGCGCGGCCGGGTCGTCGCCGAGCTGCAGGCCGGATCGGTCCGGCTCCCGGAGCGCGCGTGCGCCTGAACACGCGCTCCTGAACGCGCCCGCCTGAACGCGCCCGCCTGAACGGTCGTGCCTGAACGATCGTGCCTGAGCCCAGATCCCCGACCGGCCAGAAGGCCTGACGTACAGTCGACGCATCGTGGCCGTACGGTCGGCCCGCCAGGCGACAACGGGAGAGTGTGCGATGGCCGGTGCGACGGTCGGGTTCGTGGGTCTTGGTGCGATGGGGCAGGGCATGGCGGCCAGCCTGCTGCGGGCCGGCCACCGGGTCCGGGTCTGGAACCGCTCGCCCGAGCCGGTGGCCGCGCTGGTGGCCCAGGGCGCCGAGGCGGCCGACGGGCTCGCCGGCGCGTTCGCCGCTGACACGGTGGTCTCGATGCTCGCCAATGACGAGGCCGTCGAACGGCTGTTGCTCGACCCGGCGTTGCTGGCCGGCGCCAAGGCCACCGTGCACCTCAACATGGCGACGGTCTCGGTGGCGCTCGCCGAGCGCGCCGAGGCCCTGCACGCCGAGCACGGCATCGCCTACGCCGCCGCGCCCGTTCTCGGCCGGCCCCCGGTGGCGGCCGCGGGCGAACTCAACATCCTCGCCGCCGGGGAGCCGGAGGTGCTGGCCGGGGTCGAGCCGCTGCTCGCCGCGATGGGGCAGCGCACCTGGCACTTCGGCGAGAGCCCGCACCAGGCCAACGCCGCCAAGATCAGCACCAACTTCCTGCTGGCCTGCGCGATCGAGTCGATGGCCGAGGCGTGCAGCCTGGCGGAGGCCAACGGCGTCCGCCCCACCGACCTGATCGAGATGCTCACCGGCACCCTCTTCCCCGGGCCGGTCTATGCCGGCTACGGCTCGATGGTCGCCGAACGCCGCTACGAGCCCGCCGGGTTCAAGCTGCCGCTGGGCCTCAAGGACGTCAACCTCGCCCTCACCGCCGGTGCCGCGGAGAACGTCCCGCTGCCCTTCGGCAGCGTGTTGCGGGACGCCTTCCTCGACGCGCTCGCGCACGGGGACGGCGACAAGGACTGGGCCGCCGTCGCGGCCGTCGCCCGCCGCCGGGCCGGTCTGCCGGCCTGACGGCGGCCGGTCCCCGCGCCGGCCGTCCCGAGGACCGGCGCGGGGAAAACCGCGTGCCCGGCGCGTTCCCGCGTGCCTACGATCGCGCCGTGACGTTCACGAAGGATCCCCTCCCCGGCGAGCCGAGGCTGGTCGGTACCGACCGGCTGGAGCTGCGCGCGGTCTGCGCCGACGACCTTGCGGCGCTGTTCGAGATCAACACCGACCCCCGTACCTGGAGCCATCTGCCCGAGGGCCGGCACCGGGAGGAGGGGACCACCCTGGCCTGGATCGAACGGGCCGCCCGGCGCTGGGAGTCGGACGGGCTGAGCTACTGGACGGCCCGGCTGCGCACCGACGGTACGGTGGTCGGGGTCGGCGGCGCACAGCTCCAGACCGTCACCGGTTACTGGAACCTCTACTACCGGCTCGCCCCCGCCCACTGGGGCCACGGCTACGCCACCGAGATCTCCCGTGCGGCCATCGCCGCCGCGCACCGCCACTCGCCCGGGGCGCCGCTGGTCGCCTGGATCCACGGCCACAACACCGGGTCCCGCCAGGTCGCCGAGCGGCTCGGCCTCCTCGATCACGGTCTGCGCCGCGACCCGACCCTCGGCGCCCTGCTGCACCTGTACGCGGACCGTCCGGTGCCGCCCGCCGGTCGACCGTAGCGGGCGGCGCGGCGCGGGCTGACCGGCAGTCGCGGGCTGACCGGCCACACCCGGAACCTTCGTACCAGGGACCTTCGCGCACCGTCGGTTTCAGGCCATCGGAGGGCCGCCCGGCACCGTCCTCCGGACGTGTATCGGTCATGCTGCGGCCAACTGGCCGTCGAGTGCAAAAGCCTTACGAGGTGACGGAGTTGGGCCAATCGGACATGGGTGGCGCGAGTGGTGCGCGCAGCGTGGCACCCACCTTCCGAAGTGGCTGGATCGTTCGGTAGTCTCCGTCGGACTTTCATCTTCGCGGGGGGTCCGCTGTCCGAACAGCCGTGCCCTGCCGCGCTCCCGGGCCGCGCCCGGACACTCTCGTGAGGTCTCCTTGTCCATACGTCGCAGTTTTGCCCTTGCCGGCGCCGCCGCGCTCGCGTCCTCTCTGGTGCTGGCCGGCGCCCAGGGCGCCGTGGCCGTCGGCACCACCGGCTCCCCGTCCGCCGCGGCCGCGCCGCAGGCCGACAAGGCCGGGCGTCAGAGCCTCGACCTCTCCGTGCACGGTGTGCCGGACACCTTCGTCGCGGGCGGTGACGCCCGGGAGTTCACCTTCAGGATCGAGAACTCCACCAAGCACGACTTCGTCTTCATCCCGCTGCTCAAGTTCAAGAACCGCGAGGGCTCCCTCGGCGCGGACGACCTCAAGGTCGAGTACCAGCTGCCCGGCGGCCAGTGGCTGCCCGGCTCGGTCGCGCCCGGCGGCGGGGACTCCGACGACGACGCGGTGCTGACCCTGCTCGGCGGTATCGGCCAGGAGGGGAACGTCGCGGAGGACGCCCTGCTCGGCGTGAACCGCGGCAAGAACATCGCCATCAAGGTCCGGGTCTCCTTCACCAAGGACGCCCCGCTCGGCAAGGCCGGCGTGGTGCCCGTGGTCTTCTCCGCGCAGCTCGACGACACCAGCCACAAGCCGGTCAACGAAGGCCGCTTCAGCTGCGACGGCATCAAGGGCGCGGGCTTCACCATCAAGGGAGGTGGGCCCGGCAAGCCGAGCCCGACCGCCAAGCCCAGCACCGGCAAGCCGAGCCCCACGGGGAAGCCGACCGGCAGCCCGTCGGCCAGCACCTCGCCGAGCGCCACCACGACCGCCTCGCCGTCCGCGACCGCCACCACCTCGCCGTCGGCCAGCACCTCGCCGTCGGCCACTGCCGAGCCGACCACCCCGGCCCCGACCACGTCGGCTCCGACCACCACCGCGCCGAGCGCCTCCGCCACCAGCTCGGCGTCCAGCTCGGCCCCGGTCCCGTCGGCGAGCAGCACCGACGGCCAGCAGCCGATCGACTTCCCGGTGACCGTCCCGAACATCACCCCGCCGAAGCTCACCCCGGCCGCCGTCACCAAGGCGAAGGACGGGGCCGACAACGCGGACAAGGACCTGGCCCAGACCGGTGGCGGTGACAACACCACCGCGATCGCGATCGCCGGTGGTGCCGTCCTCGCGGCCGGTGTCGGCACCCTCGTGGTGCTCCGCCGTCGCAGGACCGCCCAGCACGGCTGAGCCCGGGAGCCGTAGCCACCCGCGTGCCCCTCGGAGATCCGGTGTCCGGAGCTCCGGGGGGCACGCGGCTTTTCGGGGCGCACCCGGGGAGGTCCTGAGTGCCCGCAGAGCGACCGGGGCGCGCCCCGAGTGCCCGCAGAGCAACCGGGGCGCGTCCGGGTGAGCCCGGTCCCACCGGTCCGCATGCCGCCGACGGTGACCGGCCATGGCGCCGGGGGTCCGCTGCGGTCACATAGGATGTCCGGCCGGAGGGGGGGCGGCACGGCGGGGAAGAGGGACAAGTGCGGGGAGTTCGCACGGCACGTGGCACCACCGACTACGAGGCCGCCACCGGGCGGATCGCAGGTCTGCCGATCCGCAGACACCACGTCCTCCTGGTCGCCTGGACGGTGCTCTGGTTCCTCCTGGTCGAGCCCAGCGGCGGCTTCTCCTGGCACTACCTGCGCCAGGGCGAGGAACTGCTCTTCAGCGGACAGGCCGACGGCGGGCTCTCGCTCTACGCGCACCACCCCGAGCTCCAGATCGGCCCGGTCAGCCTGGCCGTCGCCCGGCTCTTCGACCCCTTCCCCGCGCACACCGGCGAGCTGCTGGCCGAGGCGACCATGTCCGGGCTCGGCCTGGTGATGCTGGTCCTGGTCGGCCGGACCGCCGCCTGCTACTACCGGGGCACCGGCACCAACCATCGCCGGCTCCAGCAGCGGCTGCTGATCGCCGGGCTGGCATTCATCCCGATGTGGGTCGAGGTCTCGGTCCGCTTCGCACACCTGGACGACGTGCTGGCCCTCTTCTTCACCACTCTCGCCGCGCACGCGCTCAGCCGCGGCCGGGCCACCATGGTCGGCGTCTACCTGGCGCTGGCGGTGGACTCCAAGCCGTGGGCGCTGGCCTTCGCCCCGCTGATCCTCGCGCTGCCCCGGCCGGCGTGGCTACGGACCGCGCTCTGGTTCGCCGGGCTGGTCGCGATCGCCTGGCTGCCGTTCTACCTGGGCAACCTGGACACGGTGGCGGCCGCCAAGTTCACCATTCCCAACCAGCCGGCCTCCGCGCTGCGCTGGTTCGGGGTGACCGACCCGGCCACCCCGTGGTGGGACCGGCCCGCGCAGTTCGCCCTGGGGCTGGGCCTGGGCACGATCGCGGTCTGGCGCGGCCGCTGGCCGGCCGTCGTCCTGCTGGGGGCCGACGCCCGGATCCTGCTCGATCCCAGCGTCTACACGTACTACACCGCCTCGATCCTGCTCGGCACGCTGCTCTGGGACGCCGTCGGCCAGAAGCGCCTCGTCCCGTGGTGGAGCTGGATCGCGCTGGCCGCGCTGTACGGCGGGACGCTGCTGGTCCCGTCCGACTCGGCGCGCGGGTTCGTCCGGCTCGCGTTCGTGGTGGTCTCGGCCGCGTATGTGCTGCTCTGGCCCACCCGGCAGAGCCGCCGCCCGCGGACGGGGGCCGGCGGCGGCCACGGCCGGTCGGCCCGCCGCCGTGAGCGCGCCCTGGCCGGAGCGGCGTCCTAGGGCGCCGGCCCTCCGCCACGGCCGCCTCCGCCGGCAGCCCTCCGCCACGGCCGCCTCCGTCGAATACGGGGTTGACCCTCACGCGACGTGAGGACGGAGGGTTGTGGTCAGCAAGAAGGGAGCGACCCGCATGGACGGCGGTGGCTACTCGGTCGGCGAGGTGGCGAAGATCGCCAAGGTGACCGTACGGACCCTGCACCACTATGACGAGATCGGACTGCTCGCCCCCCGGGGCCGCACCCGGGCCGGCTACCGCCGGTACCACGACACCGACCTCGACCGGTTGCAGCGGATCCTGTTCTACCGCGAACTCGGGTTCCCCCTGGAAGAGATCGCGGCCATCCTGGACGACGACTCGGTGAGCCCGAGCGAGCATCTGCGGCGCCAGCACCAGCTGCTGACCGACCGCATCAGCCACCTCCAGGAGCTGGCCGCGGCCGTCGAACACGCCATGGAGGCACAGAAGATGGGTATTCAGCTGACCCCGGAGGAGAAGTTCGAGGTCTTCGGCGAGGCCTACCAGGAGGACTGGGAGACCGAGGCCGAGCAGCGGTGGGGCGGCACCGCCGCCTGGGCACAGTCCCAGCGCCGCACCGGCGGCTACGTCAAGGCCGACTGGCAGCGGATCAAGGCGGAGGCGGACGCGCTCAACGCCCGTCTCGTCGAGGCCTTCACCGCGGGCGAGCCCGCCGACGGCGGCGCCGCCATGGACCTCGCGGAGGTGCACCGGCAGCACATCCGCGACAACTTCTACGACTGCACCTTCGAGATCCACCGCGGCCTCGCCGCGATGTACCTCGCCGACCCCCGCTTCACCGCCACCTACGAGCAGCTCGCCCCGGGCCTCGCCCAGTGGCTGCACGACGCCATGCTCGCCAACGCGGCCCTGCGCACCGGCGAGTAGCCCGCCGGACCGGCCGCCAAGCGCTAAGCCGCCCCGCTGCCGAAGCCGCGGCGGTAGGCGGTCGGGGAGGTGCGCATCACCCGGCCGAAGTGGTGGCGGAAGGTCGCGGCACTCTCGAAGCCGACGGCGGCGGCGATCTCCTCCACGGTGCCGTCCGGGGATTCGAGCAACGGCAGACTGGCCGCGATGCGCTGGGTGATCACCCAGCGCATCGGGCTGGTGCCGTTGCGGGCGGTGAAGTGGCGCAGGTAGGAGCGGTCGGACATCCGGGCGGCCCGGGCCAGCAGCGTGATGGTCAGCGGGGCGGCGAGGTGGTCCAGTGCCCACCGCATGCTGCGGGCGACGCCGTCGTCGTCCGCCTCGACGGGCTGGACGGCGGCCTCGATGAACTGGGCCTGCCCGCCGTCCCGGTGCGGCGGCACCACGAAGCGGCGGGCCACGCTGTTGGCCACCCTGGCGCCGTGGTCGCGGCGGACCAGATGGAGACAGAGGTCGATCCCGGCGGCGCTGCCCGCGCTGGTCAGGACGGAGCCGCCGTCCACGTACAGCACGTCCGGGTTGACCTTCACCAACGGGTGGCGCTGCTGGAGGAGTTCGGCGTAGCGCCAGTGGGTGGTGGCCTCGCGGCCGTCCAGCAGGCCGGCGGCGGCCAGCGCGAAGGCGCCGGAGCAGATCGAGACGATCCGGGCGCCGCGCTCGTGCGCCGTGCGCAGGGCGGTGACCAGGCCGGGGGAGACCTCGCCGCCGAAGGCGTTCGGCACCCCGGGGACCACCACGGTGTCGGCGGCGGCGAGTTCGTCCAGACCGTGCCGGGCGGTCAGCGAGAAGCCGCCGACCGAGGCGAGCGCGCTGCCCGGGCGGTCGGCGCAGACCTTGAGCCCGTACCAGGGCGCGGCCAGCAGTCCGCTCAGCTCGGGCCGGGCCAGCCCGAACACCTCGACCACCACGCCGAGTTCGAACGGCGTCATGCCGTCGAAGGCGTACACCGCGACATCGTGCACCGGTTCCGGCCGCCGCCCGATCACGACGTCCACCGGCCCGGGGGTGCCGGCCGGCGGCCCGGCCGAGTCGGCCGACGGCCCCGAGGCGTACTGCTCGGCCACGGAATACCCCCTGCAGGTAGGTGGCGGGATGTGGCCGAGTGTAGCCGTCACGGCCAGGCCGAACTTTCCTCGAACCCACGTGCAACCCCGAGCCGGGCCGCACGTCCATTGGTATGGGGGCGGACGGAGCCGGTTCGGCGGCGATGACACGGTCCCCGCTGATCACAACCTTGATCACGTGTCCTGACGGCCCGGTCCGCACCGGGCGCCGTCCCGGGGGAAAGCAGAACGTAGATGTCCATGGCTATCGGGCCGATCGTCGGACCCGAGAAGGGGCGGGGATTCTCCCTCACCGGAGTGGTCGGGCTGCTGTTCGGTGCGCAGGAGGCCGACGAGGTGACCGCCGCCCCGAGCGTCCAGCCGGAGGCGGCACAGCGCCGTTCGGGCTTCCGGCTGCTGCGCGGCGGGCGCCGGCCGGCCGAGGACCGGCCCACCCTGACCGACCTCTACCACGCTCACCGGCTGAGCCTGGTCCGGATGGCGGTCCTCCTGGTCGACCACCAGGACCTGGCCGAGGACGTCGTGCAGGAGGCCTTCACCCAGCTCTACCAGCGGCACGGCGAGCAGCTGGACGACCTGGACAACGCGCTCGGCTACCTGCGGACCTCGGTGGTCAACGGCGCCCGGTCGATGCTGCGCCGTCGCAAGACGGCCCGCGAGTACGTGCCGCCGCACGAGGCCGACGCGCCGTCCGCCGAGGACCACGCCGTCCTCAACGACGAGCACCGGCGGGTGCTGGTGGCCCTGCGGGAGCTGACGTCCCGCCAGCGCGAGGTGCTGGTGCTGCGCTACTGGTCCGATCTGTCGGAGGCACAGATCGCCGAGACCCTGGGGCTGTCCCGGGGTGCCGTGAAGTCCACCGCAAGCCGGGCCCTGGACGCCTTGGAAAAGCACCTGGAGAAGGTTCGATGACCGACAAACTTCCCCGCCCGCGCGGCGGCGACGGCACCGGGCCGGACGAGACCCCGACGGAACGGCTGCTCCGCGAGGCGATGAACGCCCGTACGGCCCGGATCACCGCGCACGACCTGCGCCCGGCCGCCCCGCCGAACCGCCGGACGCGCCGGCTGCGGCCGGTGTACGTCACCGCCGTGCCGCTGTTCAGACTGGCCGCCGCCCTGGCGTTCGGCGTGCTCGGTTTCCGGGGCGACACCGTGGCCCGGCAGGACGAGGTGCCGCCGCCGGCCGCCACCCTGACGGCCAGCCCGAGCCCCAGCCCGAGTGCCGAGCCGACCACCGAGCCGAGCCCGACGGCCACCCCGGTCGAGACCCCCTCGGCCACGGAGACGGTCACCGGCGACGTCGGGACCGAGGCCCCGCTCGGTGCCCCTGCTCCGTCCGGCACCGCGAGTACTGCCCCGCCGGCACCGTCCAACTACACGTTCCACGGCGTGAAGTTCAAGGTCCCGGCGGGCTGGCGGGTCGTGCCGCCGGACCCCGGCGACCGACGGCTCTGCGTGCTGAGCCCCGGGGCGCCGAAGTCGGCGACGACCAGGGACTGCGCCCCGTACGGGGCGGAGCTGGCGGTGTTCGACGAGGAACCGGATATCTGGCCGGCCATGTCGTTCCTCGACTCGCCGGGCGGCTGGACCTCCCAGCCCTACTGCCCGGTCTGGGGCAATCCGCACGTGCCCGCCGAGGGCGAACCGATGACCAGCGGGAACCCGGTGCAGACCAGGGACATCGTGGCCGGGCGAGCCGCCCGCAAGTCGCAGTGGCAGGTCACCTGCAATGCCAAGGAGTCCTTCACGGCCCAGATGTGGGCCCTGCCGGACGACCAGGTGTTCCTTTCGGCCATCGGGCTCAAGCCGGAGTACCAGACCGCCCTGGTGTCGATCCTCGACACCCTGGACGTCGGCGGCCACCCGGTACCGGCGCTGCGGCCGAACCAGAATGACGTGAGCATCGGCTTCGAGGGACTCGGCGTGGGTCAGCAGGTGCCGAACGACGGCAGCGCGGTGACGTTCTCGGTCACCTACCGGAACACCAGCCGGACCGGCTATTCCGCGCTGGTGCCCGTCGTGGCGGCCGAGTCGTACGCCGGGGCCTCGCCGGTTGTCTCCGGCACTCTGGAACGGCAGGACGGCGATACCTGGACGGCCATGGACCTCCGCTCCACCGACAAGCCGGCAAGGGACGGGAGCGGTGCGTTCACGCTCGCTCCCGGGCAGAGCAGGACGGTGAAGTACCGGCTGAAGCTGACCGGACAGGACGGGGCCGGGGTGATGCCGGTGACCGCGAGGGTGGCGGTGGTGCCGTTGGAGGGGCCGGCCATCGTCGTCGGCAGTCGCACCGTCCCGGTCCGGGTGGTCGCCAAGTAGGACGTACGCGGGCCCGGCTCCCCCTGCCCGAGGGGGAGCCGGGCCCGTTGCGTACGTCGGCTCAGGCGAGCGAGGCCATCCAGGCCTCGACCTCGTCGGCGCGGCGGGGCAGGCCCGCGGAGAGGTTCTCGTTGCCGTCGGCGGTGACCAGGATGTCGTCCTCGATGCGGACGCCGATGCCGCGGTACTCCTCGGGCACGGTCAGGTCGTCCTGCTGGAAGTACAGACCGGGCTCGACGGTGAGCACCATGCCGGGCACCAGCAGCGCGTCCACGTGCTCCTCACGGCGGGAGTGGGCGCAGTCGTGGACGTCCAGGCCGAGCATGTGGCCGGTGCCGTGCAGGGTCCAGCGGCGCTGGAGGCCCAGCTCCAGGACCTTCTCCACGTCGTACGCCGAGGCGTCCAGCAGGCCCCAGGCGAGCAGGCGCTCGGCGAGGACGCGCTGCGAGGCGGTGTGGAAGTCGCGGAAGCCCGCGCCGGGCTTCACCGCGGCGATGCCGGCCTCCTGGGCGTCGTAGACCGCCTGGTAGATCTTGCGCTGGAGGTCGTTGAACCGGCCGTTGATCGGCAGGGTGCGGGTGACATCGGCGGTGTAGAGGGTGTTGGTCTCCACGCCGGCGTCCAGCAGCAGCAGCTCGCCGGGGCGGACGGCGCCGTCGTTGCGCACCCAGTGCAGGGTGGTCGCGTGCGGGCCGGCGGCGCAGATCGAGCCGTAGCCGACGTCGTTGCCCTCGACCCGGGCGCGGCGCCAGAAGGTGCCCTCGATCCAGCGCTCGGAGGTGGCGACGGCCTGGCCCAGCTCGCGTACCACGTCGGTGAAGCCGTTGACGGTGGAGGTGCAGGCGGCGCGCAGCTCGCCGATCTCCCACTCGTCCTTGACCAGCCGCAGGCCGCTCAGGAACTCCTTGAACGCCGCGTCCCGCTCCGGGTCGAGCACACCGGCCAGGGCCTCCTCCAGACCGGCGTCGTAGCCGCGCACGATCCGGGTCGGCACGGGGGAGGCGGCGGCGCGGGCGGCCAGCTCCGCGCCGGCCTCGCGGACGTCGCGGACCGGAAGCCCGAGCAGCTGCTCCTGCTCGGTGAGGCTGTGCCGGCGGCCGACCCACAGCTCGCCGTAGCCGTCCAGCCAGAACTCGCCGTTCTCGCGGTTGGAGCGGGGCAGCAGGTAGAGGCCGAACTCGTGGCCGGCGTCGCCGGTGGGCTCGGCGACCAGCACCGCGTCCTCGGTCTGGTCGCCGGTGAGGTGCACGTACTCGCTGGAGGCGCGGAAGGCGTAGTCGGTGTCGTTGGAGCGGACCCGCAGGGTGCCGGCCGGGACCACCAGGCGTTCGCCGGGGTAGGCGGCGGACAGCCGGGCGCGGCGCTCGGCCGCGTACGGGGCCTGCGCGACCGGGGTGAGGCCGTGCAGCTCGGTGTCGGCCCAGCCGGACTTCATCGAGGCGGCGAGTTCGTCGGAGACCTCGGAGTAGAGGCCGTTCTTGCGGCCCTTGAACTGCTGCGGTTCCTCGTCGCCGCCGGTGGCCTCAGGGTTCTCGGCCACCGCCGGGGTGCGGTCCTCGGTCACGTACGTCGCCTCCTTGCGGGGTGGTGTGCCGCCCCGGGAGCGTCGGATCGCGACACGCGGGGGCGGCCGTGCGTCCATGGTACGGACGCCCGGCCGCTCACCTGTTCGGGGTCGGGGTGGCGGGGGCGCGGGTTCACCGGGCGCGCGCGGGCGTACCCCGCGCGCCCGGGCTCACTCGCTCGGGCTTACTCGAAGCGCGCGGCGAGCAGCATCAGGTCGTCGGTGGCCGGCCCGGTGTCCCGGCCCGCGCAGACGGCCAGCAGGTGGGCGCAGAGCCGGTCCGGGTCGATCCGCACGTCGCGCGGGGCGTCGGCGGCGGCCCGGCGCAGGTTGGCCTGTCCGGCGTGCAGGGTGGGGCCGCAGCGGCGGGCCAGGCCGTCGGTGTAGAGCACCAGGGTGTCGCCGGGCTCGGCGGTCAGCTCGACCCCGGGCGCCTCCCAGCAGGCCAGCATGCCGAGCGGGGCGGAGAGCGAGGTCTCCACGAACTCGGCGCCGTGCCGGCCGACCAGCACCGGCGGGCAGTGCCCGGCGCCGGCCAGGGTGATCCGGCGCTCCTCCGGCTCCACCCAGGCGTAGACGGCGGTGGCGGTCCGGGCCGGCTCGGTGGTCTTGAGCAGCAGCTCCAGGTCGCCGAGGACGGAGACCGGGTCCTCGCCCTCCAGCACGGCGTACGCCCGCAGCGCGGCCCGGATCCGGCCCATCGCGGCGGCCGCGCCCGGGGCGGAGCCGGGGCCGGCGCCCAGTCCGTCGCCGGAGACGCTGCCGACGGTGAGGCCGACGGTTCCGTCCGGCAGCGGGATGGCGTCGTACCAGTCGCTGCCGGCCGAGCGGTCCAGCCCGGCCGGGACGAGCCGGGCGGCCAGCCGCAGTCCGGCGGGCCGGGGGAGGTGGTCCGGCAGCAGACCCCGGCGCAGCGCCTCGGTGGTGCGCCGGGCCCGGTCCGCGTCCAGTTGCTTGGCCAGCAGCGGCGCGGCGACCTCGCAGTACCGGCGGGCCAGCTCGCACTGGCGCTCGGTCGGGCCGGCGGGCTCGTCGTAGAACCAGAGGGCGGAGGCCAGCGGGCCGTCCTCCTCGGTGGCCAGCGGCAGGCCGTAACAACCGCCGAGGCCGAGGTGGACGGCGACCTCGCGCAGCCGGGTGCCGATGGCGGGGTCGCCGGCGAGGTCGTGGGACCGCACCCGGGCGGGCCGGTCGTGCTCGCGCAGCAGCCGCCCGAGCAGGCTCTGCTCGGGCGGCACGGTCTCCAGCGCGCCGAGGCTGGCGCGGTCCAGGCCGAGGCCGACCGGCTGGCTGGGCCCGCCGCCGGGCATGGCGGTGACCAGCAGCGCGCGCCGGGCGCCGAGCAGCGCGCCGACGGACTCCAGGACGGCGGTCAGGGTGGCGTCGAGGCCCCGGGCACGGGCGAGCCGCTCGGTGTGCTCGTGCAGGCTGGTGAAATCGGACAGCCGTCCGGCCAAACGGTCCTGCACCGCCGTCGGGGGTGCGGTTCGGCTCTCGGGTGTGGGGCACTGCTGCTCGGCGGGGCCGAGCACCGGGCGGTGGCGGCCCGGCGGGTCGAGCACCGAGAGCCCGCTGACGCAGCCGGGCTCGCCCGGCTCGGAGGGAGTCGACGATGGGTGGGACTCGTTCATGCCGCCACTCCTGACGCGGTGGTACGTGTCATGCGGAACCCCCAGGTACGGCCGATTGGAGCGAGGACGGCCAAAGGGCGCGTTTCGCCTCGATTCGCTACTACTCGTCATTGATCGACAGCAATGCCACCACTTCTACACAGGCCATTCGGGGCATGTCCAGATCCAGGACGACGCGGTGGCCGGTTCCACATGCTTCGGAGCCCGTACGGCGGGCGCGTCCGGTTCGTACGCGCGCCGGTCGGCCTCGGACGGCATGGAGCTCCGGGAGAACGGGCAGAACCGTCCTGACGGCTCCGGCGGCCGTCCGGATCGTATGCTTTCGCCGTCCGTCGGCCGGGCTGGCCGGAAGACACTCACTCGTACGGTGGAACCAACCGCCCCCGGGCGGCGTCCATCCGGTCGCGTACGGGATTCTCGTTCCAAGGGCTGTTCTATTCCGCGGTCCTTCAGGTCGTGCTCCACACCGTGCTTCACGCCCGTCACGCCGTTCGTCCGTCCTGCCGCCCGGCCCCGCCAGCATCGCGCCTTCGCGGGGCCCGCACGGCGCTTCCCGACGTACGCCGGCGGGCTTTGAGCGAACCGAGCGGTCACGGAAAGGAACGAGCGCCATGCGTGAGAATCCGAGGGGCCGGTCATCGGCCCGTTCCGCCCGGCTGGCCGCCGCGCTGGCCGCCGCCGTGGACCATCGCTGGCCCGTGGTGCCGGGCGCGCTGCTGACTGCCGGGCAGTGCTCCTGCGGGGATCCGGGCTGCGCCGTCCCCGGTGCCCACCCGCACGACCCGCCGCTGCTCGCGGCCACCACCGACGCCCGGATGGTGCGCTGGTGGTGGGAGCGGCAGAGCCCGGACGCGCCGGTGCTGGCCGCCACCGGCGGGGTGGTCTCGGCGGTCAGCCTGCCCGCGGCGGCCGGTGCCAGGGCGCTCGCCTACCTCGGCGCGCTGCGGCTGCCGCTCGGCCCGGTGCTGGCGATGCCCGGCCGGTACGCGATGCTGGTCGCCCCGTACTCGCTCGACGTGCTCGGCGAGATGCTCGCCCAACTGCCATGGGTGCCGGGCTCGTTGCGTTATCACGGGTCGGGTGGGTTCCTGCCGCTGCCGCCCGGTGGCGGGTCCGGCGGGCGGGTGCGCTGGGTGCTGCCGCCGCGGCCGGCGGCCGGCGGCGGGGTCTGGCTGCCCCAGGTCGGTCCGCTGCTGGGGGAGTTGGTCGAGGCGACGGTCCGGCTGGACACCGGCCGCTCGGCGTACTGACCGGGTGCGGCGGGGTCGTGCGCGAGTGATCGTGTACGGCGGGATCGTGCGGGCGGACCAGCCGCTCGTGCGCCGTCCCGTGCGCCGGCCGCACGCGGGCGGCCGTTCCGGAAAACAAAAGATCCGGTCGCTGGCGACGGGGGATGCACCAGCGACCGGACTCTTTAGACAGTAACAAGGATCCGCGCCCGCGCCAATTTCCAAGGACCCTTCCCCGCCCGGAAATTGCGGTCGGCGAGGGGTAATGTGACGCGTATCACCCGATCCTGGTCGCCTTTAGTTCAAGGTGACCTGACGGTTCACCAGGTTTGCCCGGGCGCGCCGCTCCTCGGCCGTCAGCGGGGTGTTGTCGGCCAGCGTGGCGGCGAGCCGCTCGGCGAACTCGGCGGCCGGCTTCTCGCAGTCGGCCGCCGTCATGGCCACCGGCAGGTCCCAGACCGGGACGGTCAGCCCGTGCGCGCGGAACGAGCCGACCAGGCGGGTGTCCGGGCCGACCGAGGACTGGTCGGCGGCGGTCAGCCGGGCCAGCGCGTCCAGCAGTTGCTCCTCCGGCACCGTCATCACCCAGCGCAGGTGGTTCTTGTCCGGAGTGCCGCACCAGTAGGCGGAGTCGACGCTGCCGAGCTTCTCGGTGGGGATCGCCGAGGCGTTGGCGCGCTCCAGCGAGGCGGCCACCTCGCCGGTGGCGGCCTCGGCGTCCTCCAGCCAGAACTCGAAGCCGGTGTGCACGGCCGGCGTGAACCCGGCGTCGAGGTCCAGCAGATCCTGCAGACGGCGGCCGCCCGGGACGGTCCGGCGGGCGGGTACCGGGGTGCCCGGCTCGGTGGCCAGGGCCAGCTCCAGGGCGTCCGCGAGGTCGCGGCTCAGGTCGCCGGAGGCGGACTGGGTCTGCAGGCCGAGCAGGATCGAGCCGTCCGGGCGGCGCAGCGCGGGCCAGGCCAGCGGCAGGACGGTCGCCAGCGTCACCGACGGGACCTCGCCGTTGGCGGCCTCGGCCACCCCGGCGGCCAGCGTCAGCGGCACCGTCGCGGCCGGCACCAGCTCGCGCAGCGCGACCCAGTCGGCCTCGCCCGGCAGCCCCTCGAACGGGCGGTGCACCAGCTCCTGCACGGCGTGCGAGGCATCCCGGCCGTGACACGCCTTGTACCGGCGGCCGGAACCGCAGGGGCAGTTCTCGCGGGCCCCGACCACGGGGATCTCGCCCGTGGCGGCGGTGGTGGACTGGCTGCGCTGCGGCGCCTTCTTGGCGGCCTTCTTGCCCATGGTGCGGCTCTCCCGGGGACGGTTGTGTTGTGCTCCGGGCAGCCTACTGACGTTCCCCCGGCGCGTGGACACACGCCGGGGCGGGGCGTGGGTGGCGGCGCGCGCGGACGGGGCGCGGGGGCGCGCGGACGGGCGGGTCCGGCCCGCTCAGGCGCTGCGGGCATCACCGCCGGTCCGTCGGGCGTGGCGGGCCCGGGCGGGCAGTGCCGCCCACACCGTCACTTCGCCGGGAGCGTCGCGCACACCCCAGTCGCTGGCCAGCTGGCCGACGATGCTCAGGCCGCGGCCGCCGCGCGAGGTCAGGGACGGGCCGGCGGGCGTCGGGCGGGTCTGCGCCCCGCCGTCGGTGACCTCCAGCGTGAGGATCCCGTCCGCGTGCATCTGCCAGCGCACCAGGACCCCGCCGTCGCCGCCGTCCGGCTGTGGGTGTGCGGCCGTCCTGGCGCCCTGGCCCGCGGTGGGGACCCCGACGAGCACCTGGTCCACGACCTCCGCCCGGGCGCTGCGGCCGAGCGCGGGCAATGGCCCGAGCGGCCGCGCATAGCGACAGGCATTACTCAGCAGTTCGGAAAGGATCAGAACAGCATCATCAATGACCGGTTCGGGTATCTCCCGGTCGCCCAGATCTCGACGCAGTCGGCGCCGTGCGACCCCGACACTCGCTGGGCCGTGCGGCACTGCCATGGTCGATGAAGTCGGCACTTCACGCGCCACCATCAACGCCACCCCCGGACCTCCTTCAGCGTATGCCGAGGGATGGATGCCCCTTGGTAATGCGTCGGAAACGACTGCGGGGCGATCCCGCGCGGACATTTCAAACCGCGCGACCCAGGGTGGGCGGCAGGTGATTCCGTGCTCACCCTCCGTCGTGAAAACGCATAATTTCCGGCAAAAATTGTCGGCAGCAGGTTTGGTTCACCGGCCGAGCTGGGCGAGGACCTCGGCCGGGCGGTTGGTGATGATCGCCGACACCCCGAGCTCCAGGCACAGCTCCACGTCGGCCGGCTCGTCCACGGTCCAGACGTGCACCTGGTGGCCCAGCTCGCGCAGTCGCGTCACCAGCCGCGGCCTGGCCCGCACCAGCTCGATGCCGGGCCCGGCGATCCCGGCCCCGCCCGGCAGCGTCGCGCCCGGGCGCAGCCGGCCCCGCAGCGGCAGGCCGCGCTCGAACAGGAACACCCTCGGGTACTGCGGCGCGGTGGCGGCCACCCGGGCGAGCGCCAGCGCGGAGAAGCTCATGATCCGGGCCTGCGGGCGGCCGTCCGCGGGGTCTCCGGTGATCTTGAACCGGTCCAGCATCCGCAGGAGCTCGGCCTCCACCCGGCCCCGGAAACGGACCGGGTGCTTGGTCTCGATCGCCAGGTCCACCGGGCGTCCGCAGTCCGCGACCAGCTCCAGCAGGCTCTCCAGCCGCAGAACGCCCCGCAGCTCCGGGTCCGCGCTCGGTGCGCCCGTCTTCCAGGCGCCGAAGTCGTGCGCCTCCAGCTCGGCCAGCGTCATCGCGGACACCGTGCCGCGGCCGTCCGAGACCCGGCCGATCCTGCGGTCGTGCACACAGACCAGATGTCCGTCGGCCGTGACCCGGACATCGCACTCGACCGCGTCGGCGCCCTCGGTGAGCGCCCGCCGGTAGGCGGCGAGCGTGTGCTCGGGCAGCGCGTACGAGGATCCGCGGTGGGCGATCACCTGGACGGACGGCGCGGTGCGCGCCGCCGCCGGGGGGAGGTCGGGGCTGGTCACACGTCCCACGATAGGCGGCGGAAGTGACGCGAAAACGAAGACGGCCCCAACCTGAGGGGCCGTCTTCGCGTGGGGGCGGATCAGTCCCGCGCGTCCCGGCGGGTCAGCGGGGTGAGCGCCCAGGTGGCCAGGGCCGGCACCAGGAAGCCGAACAGCGAGGCCGAGGTCCACTCCTGCGGGGTGAAGTGCAGCGCCTCCTGGACGGAGGTCCAGAAGTCCGTCCACCAGCCGGCGATCGCGGTCGGCGCGATCAGCTGGTAGACGACGAAGCCCAGCGCCCACGGCAGCAGCATCAGCCGGCGGGACGGCGCGTCGGCGGAGAGGTTCCAGCCGCGCCGGCCGGCGCCGAGGAAGTAGTCGACCGCCAGCACCGCGAACATCGGCACGAACACCGAGCCGATCAGGCCCAGGAAGGCGTAGTAGGAGTCGGTGAACTCGGTGATCTGCAGAGCCAGCACCGTGATCAGCAGCCCGGTCCCGCCGGTCAGCACCCGGCGGTCCACCCTGGGCAGCAGGTTGTGGACGGACATCGCGGTCGAGTACACGTTGGCGAAGGACTGGTCCGTCTCGCGCAGGACCAGCACCAGCAGGAACGCCCAGCCGGCCCAGACGCCCAGGAAGGAGTCGAAGATCCGGTCCGGGTCGCCGCCGGACTGCAGCAGCGCGATCAGGCCCAGCACGTAGCACCAGACCTGGGCGACGGTGTAGCCGGAGAAGCTGCCCCAGAACGCGGCGCGCGGGGTGCGCGAGTGCCGGGTGTAGTCGGCGGCCAGCGGCACGAAGGAGATCGACACCGCGATCATCGCGTCGGTGGCCTTCAGGAAGCCGTGCCAGTTGCCCGCGCCCGGGTCCGGCACGCCGTGCCGGCCCAGCTGGACGGTGAAGTACACCATCGCGACCGCGACCGCCCCGGCGACGAACCGCCGCAGCACCGCGATCGAGCCCAGCGGCCAGATGGTCAGCGCGGTGGTCAGCGCGCCCGCCAGCAGGACGAAGGCCCAGCGGTAGCCCTCGGTGTGGACGACGGTCTGCGCGCCCATCGCGATCACCAGCAGCTCGTACACGCCCCAGCCGACGCACTGGACGATGTTCAGCACCGTCGGCACGTACGAGAGCTTCGTCCCGAACAGCCCGCGCAGGTTCGCCATCGCCGGTGCGCCGGTACGGGCCCCGATCAGGGCGGCCACACCGAGCATCGCGGTGCCGACCACGGTCCCGGCCGCGATCGCGGTCACGGCGGCGGCCAGGGAGAGCTCGCTGCCCCGCGCGCCCAGCACGGTGGCGGCGGTGGTGAAGCCGATCAGGCTGACGCCGAGGTTCATCCAGAGCGCGAAGTGGTCGCGGAAGCGGAGCGTGCGCGGCGGCTCGGTGTCCAGGACGAGCGGCGCCTCGACCCGCTCGGACCGGTCCGGCCGGTCCAGGACGGCGGTGGCCGCGGCGGCACCGGTCGCGGTGGGGGAGCCGGGCACGGCGGCGGAACCGGGCACGGGGGGACCGGCGTCGGAGTGAACGGTCGTGGACGGTTCGGAGAAACCCTTGGACGCGGGCGCGCCCGAAGAAGAGGATGGCGAAGCAGGCGGCATGGCCGATACTCCCTACGCCGGCATTACCCGGACAGGTTCCGGCGGTCAGCGCCCCCTCGACGGTCCGCCCACGGACGTCGTGGCGTACGGTCGACCAGCGCACTCTCAGCCTGGGAAGGTCCAAGCTCCCGCGTGTCAGTTGTGAGCGACAGGCTAACCGGCACGGGGGTGAACGCCAAGGCCAGGCGCTGGGCGCCCCGGCCGCGAGGGACATCCGGCGGCGGTGGGCGAGCGGCCGGTGGGGGTGGTGGTTCGGGGGCGTTCGGCCGGGTTTCCGGACGGGGCCGTCGGACCTGGCTAAGGATTCTTATGACTTCTTCAGAAGGGTCCTTACGGCAATCGAATCGAGTGTGCGAAAAACTATGCTTCTTGGTCCTGTCAGCTATGGAGGTCGTCCGTGAGCACCGAGCGCGAGGTTGGGTCCACCGGGCCGCAGGGGGAACAGCCCTCCGGCGGCCAGGGGGTGGTGGGTCCCGCTCATGACGGTCCGGCGCAGCAGTCCGCGTCCGCCGCTGCCACCCCCGCACAGGCGCCCGCCGACCGGACCACCACCGACGTGGCACCGGCGGTGCCCGCCGCGCCCGCCGCTCCGGCGGCCGGCGGATCCACGCCGACGCTGGCGTTCAGCAAGATCAGCGCCCCGGCGCCGGCCGAGGCACCCGCCGCGGCCGCGGCTGCCGACGCTCCCGTGTCCGCGCCCGCCCCGGTCGAGGCCGGCCACCCCGGCCCGGGGTACATCGACGCCCCGCCGCCGGTCGTGCCGCCCGCCCCGGCGGGGCCGCCGGCCGCGCCCGCCCCGGCGCTCGCCGAGGCACCGGCCCTGCCGACGGCGCCCGTCGCGCCCGCCGTCAACCCGTACGCCACCACGGGCGCCCCGGCCGCCGCGGCGCACGACCCGTACGGTGCCCCGCCCGCCGCGGCCCACGACCCGTACGGCGCCCCGGCGGGCCCGCCCGCGCAGCAGCACCCCTTCGGCGCGGGCCAGCCGCTCGGCGGCTGGGGCCCGCACGACTCCTCGGCCGGCGGCGCCGGCGGTCCCGGCCACCCCGGCGGCCCGCTCGGCTACCCGCCCGAGTACCCCGGTACGTCCGGCCCCGGCGGTCCGCGCAAGAAGCGCGGCGGCCTGGTCGCCCTGATCGCCGCCGTCGCCCTGGTCGCCGGTGTGGCCGGCGGCGCGCTCGGTGTGACCATCGCCGACCGCAACGACAACAGCGCCAGCTCCGCGAACGACCGCCGCAGCACCACCGTGCAGGCCAACAGCCCGGAGAAGAACGAGCCCGCCCCCGGCTCCGTCGCCGGCATCGCGCAGAAGGCGCTGCCCAGCGTCGTCACCATCAAGGCGCAGGGCAACGGCGAGTCCGGCACCGGCACCGGCTTCGTCTTCGACACCGAGGGCCACATCCTCACCAACAACCACGTGGTGGCGCCCGCCTCCAACGGCGGCAAACTGACCGTCAAGTTCGCCGACGGCAGCTCCTACAACGCCTCCGTGCTCGGCCGCGCCGAGGGCTACGACGTGGCCGTGGTCAAGCTGGACAACCCCCCGAAGGGGGACAAGCTGACCCCGCTTCCGCTGGCCGACTCCGACAAGGTCAACGTCGGCGACTCCACCATCGCCATCGGTGCCCCGTACGGCCTGGAGTCCACCGTCACCACCGGCATCATCAGCGCGAAGGACCGCCCGGTCGCCTCCGGCGACGAGACCGGCGCCCAGTCCTCGTACATGAACGCCCTGCAGACCGACGCCTCGATCAACCCCGGCAACTCCGGCGGCCCGCTGCTCGACTCCAGCGGCGCGGTGGTCGGCATCAACTCGGCGATCCAGTCCAACGCCTCCAGCACCGGCCGGGCTGGCAGCATCGGCCTCGGCTTCGCCATCCCGATCAACCAGGCCAAGTGGGTCGCCGAGACCCTGATCAAGACCGGCAAGCCCGTCTACGCCAAGCTCGACGTCCTCCGCAACGACGACTACAAGGGCGACGGCGCACAGATCCAGACCCGCGACATCCAGGGCACCCCGGCCGTCACCCCCGGCGGCGCGGCCGACAAGGCGGGCCTCAAGCCCGGCGACGTCATCACCAAGCTCGGCGGCAGCCCGATCGAGAACGGCCCCGCCCTGGTCAGCAAGATCTGGACGCACAAGCCCGGCGAGACCGTCGACGTCGAGTACACCCGCAACGGCCAGACCTTCAACACCAAGGTCACCCTCACCGAGCGCGTCGGCGACTGACCCCGTCCCCGAAACCCTGTGCACCGAACCCCGCCGGACCCGTTAGGCTGACCTCCGCCTGGAGAGCTGCCCGAGCGGCCTAAGGGAACAGTCTTGAAAACTGTCGTGGCGTGACCCGTCACCGTGGGTTCGAATCCCACGCTCTCCGCTGGTAGGAGAAACCGCCTGCTCAGGGCGGGTGTTGGCCCCAGGCCGACACCCGCCCTTCTCTATTCCGTCCCGGGTTGTCCCACCCGAGTCCCGGGTTCGTTCAGTGCGTGTGGAACACCTGTGGAACGGATCGGTGCCTACTCGTCGCCGTACTCCTGATCCAGGAAGCGCTCGATCAGGTTGTTGGACCGATCCTTCCGGCCGTCGAGCACCTTGGCGTAGAACTTGAAGAGCACCGTGATGCTGTGCCCGGCGCGGTGGGCGACCTCGGCCGGGTCGACGCCGGCCGCCAGCCACCCGGACACACAGGTGGCCCGCAGGTCGTACGGGACCTCGGCGAACGGGGTCTTCACCTGCTCGGGGGCGAGCACCAACCCCCGAGCTTTCTTCCAGACCTCCGAGGTCTCTTTCGTGCTGAGCAGCCCGCCCTCGGCGGCCTGGAACAGACGCCCGTCGAGGCCCAGGCCGAATTCGTCCACGTGCTCGCGCAGCATCCGGACGAACACCGGGGGGATCGGGATGTCCCGGGTGGCCGTGCGGGCGCGGTGCTTCAGGCCGCGTTCCTCGTGGGACTGCCCGTCGTCGGTCCACCGCGAGCCGACCCGAGGCGAGCTGCCGGGCGCCACGATGAGACCCCATCCCGACTCAGGGAGGGTGCAGTCGGTCAGGCGGAGGTGTGTGGCCTCGGCCGGGCGGGTGGCGGCCCAATTGATGCAGCCGTAGTACGTGGTGAGGTGGCGCCCACGTGGGCCGAGCGTCCGGACCGCTTCGATTAGCTCCCGTGCCTGGCGCGGGGCCGGAACGTATCGGAAGTCGATCTCGTCGTCCGTCTTCGGTGGCGTCCACTTCACGGACTTGAGTGGGTTCGCCGTGAGGAGCTTTCGTTCGATCGCGTACCCGAGCGCGCCGCTGAGGGTGGAGTACTTGCGCTTGATGGTGTTGTCCGCCGCGCGCTTCCCGTTCAGCTGCAGAGTGATGGCCGTTAGGGCCTCCCGGATGGTGTCCGAGTCCTCCAACTGCGAGACGGGCACCGACTTTTGGGCGAGCCAGCCGAGCGCTTCCGCGAACTTCGCCGGGATCTCGCCCCGGTGCTCGGAGAAGTTGAACGCCCAGCACGAGAGAGCTCTCCGTAGCACGGGTGCCGGCGGAGCCCCACGGTGATCCGTGACGAGCGCCTGAGTGATCGTGGCCAAGCCATCCGCCCGTGCAGCCCGATCTTTTGCGGACGATCCGGGCCATGTGACCTGGGCATACTTCTTTGCGTGCTCGAACCACGACACCTGAGCCTGCTGCTGCATCAGTGCCCGCAGCTCCGAGGCCGGTAGGCCCGTGTCGGTATCGAACTGCTCGCCCTTGTTGATCGCGGTCAGCAGCTCGGCTCGCCGGCCGTCGGCGAGGGTCTTCGTGGCGAAGGTGCGAGAGTGCGGACTCTTCCCGACCCGCCACCGCAGCTGGTGAGGCTTCCGTCCCCGCTTCAGGTCGCGGAGTTTGTAGATCTGCACGTCGAACGTGAGCACGTGTTCTCCAAACGGAGGGGCCCTGGCTTTGGCCAGGGCCCCCTGAGGGCGTTGTCGGACGGTCAGGCGGCGGTGGACTGCTCCTGCGCGGCCCACCAGGCGTCGAGGTCGCTCCGGCGGACGCGGATCTGGCCGTTGGGGAGCTTCAGGAGCCTCGGCCCCGTCCCCCGGGCGACCATGCGGTAGAAGGCGGAGCGAGACATGTCCAGCTCTTCGAGCACGGCGGCGAGCTTCAGCTTCTGGTCCTGCGTAGCCACGGTGGCGCCTCCATCGGCGGTTGTGAGAGTTGCGCCGCACGGCTGTGGACTGTGAGACAGGGGCAGGGGCGGTGGCTGCGGTCAGTGACGCTCCCCGTGCATGGACGGGGGGTGAGGCGGGAAAGTGTCAGGGATGTCAGGGAAACCCGCTGGCCTGCTGGTTTGGCTCCTGGCGAGGTGTCAGGGGTTGTCAGGGGTTGTCAGGGAATCTCGGTTAATCCCTGACATCCCTGACAACCCCTGACAGGCCGTCTGGTGGCGTATTGGCTGGTCAGGTGTTTGCCCTGACATCCCTGACGGTTACGTGGTCGCGTCCGTGTCCGTGGGGGTGCACACGGCCGGGTGGACACGGTAGGTAATGGCTTGGGGGCGGCCGCGCTGGCCGTTGGCGGGGGGCTGGTCGGTGCGGAGCCAGCCGTGCTGTTCGAGGAGATTGAGGGCGGGTTCGACGTCGGCGACCTTCTTGAAGCGGCGGCTGCTGGCGACGGCGTCGTGGGCCTTGATGTGGGTGCGGTGGGTGCCGTCCTTCTTCGGTCGCTGGAGCCACTGGAGGAGGGCGTGGGCGTCGTCGGTGGCGGGGTCGGCGGCGATGAGGTCGAAGACGGCGAGGGTGTGGGCGGTGTAGTACTCGGCGATCGCGGCGGCGCGGTCGACGGTGGCGGCCTCGACGGGGGCGCGCCAGTCGTCGGCGACGTGGTCGGCGAGGTGGAGCAGGACGGCGATGCGGGCGATGTGACCGACGAGCTTGCCGGCCCAGTCCTTGATGTGGGCGAGCGGTTCGTCCGGGCGGAGCTGGACCTCGAACTTCTCCTGGAGCTTCTCGACGGCGAGGTCTGCGGCCTCGGTCATCGTCACGGTGACCGGCTCGTCCAGGGCGGTGAGGGCGTGCAGGAGCGCGGTGAGGCGGACGTCGTAGGTGGTGGCGGCCGGCGCGGGGACGGGGGTGGTGCGGATCTTGCGGTAGCCGAGGTTGGAGGGCGGCAGGGAGTACAGGAATCGGGCGAGCAGGCCGCGGTCCCGGGCGCCGGGGGCGGAGCCGAGCTCCTGCAGGACGGCGGGCTGCGGGGTGACGCCGATGGTGAGGGCGGGCTTGTCGACGGTGGGCTGTTCGCGGGTGATCCGGTCGGCCTGGAGGCGCTCGCCCTTGTGGGCCTGGAGGAACACTCCGAGGTTGGGCTTGCTGCTGTAGCGGCCGACGATGCTGTCGAACAGGTCGCCCTCGGGGGAGAGCGCGGCCAGGCAGCGGTGCACGCCGAGCTGGTGAGTGACGGTCTCGGGGGTGATGTCCCCGGACAGGGTCAGCCGCGGGCTCGGCGGCACCACGATCTCGTCGGCGAGCATCCGGGCGGCGGAGATCTCGGCGACCAGGTGCGCGCGGTCGAGGTCGGGGTTCTTGCGGGCCTTGGCCATGAGCGCCTCGACCTCGGCCAGCGCGGTCTCCTTGGCGGTCTCGGCCTCGATGATTGCCATCTTGGCCCCGGCCTTCAGCTCGTCCTCGACCCGGTAGACCGGGCCGGTCATGAACGCGAACACGTCGGACTTGCGGCTGGCCGGGGGCATCGCGCACACCAGGTAGAGGTTCGACTGCTCGCGCCACCCGGGCCGGATCTCCACCCCAACCCGGCCGCCGGCGGCCGTGGACAGCGCGGCCAGGGCCATGGTGGCGGCCATGTCGGGTGGGGTCTGGGTGAACTCCGCCACCGCCTCCACGTACCCGCTCACCCATCCCGGCAGAGCGTGGACGGGGAAGGTGGGCAGGGCGCCGTGCGAGCCGAGCGGGACGGGGTCCAGCCAGGTCTCGCCGGAGGCGAGGTCGGCGAGCGCGGCGAGCGCGGCGGTGCGCACGTCGTCCAGGTCGGCCTGGCCGTCGCTGGCCATGTGGGCCAGGCGGCTGGTGGCGGTGTTGATGCGGCGGCGCTCGGCGGCCACACGGACGATCTCGGCGTAGTAGTCGCCGTTCGCCGCCGTCGGGGTGGCCTCGACGCAGGTGTGCAGGTAGCCGGGCCCGCCGACCCGGCCCAGGTCGCCCTGCGCGCGCAGGACGCCGGTCAGGAGCAGCGGGTCCACCGGCCGGCCGCCGTCGGCCATGCGGGTGATGGTGCGCCAGATCGTCTCGTGCGCCGGGTGGTAGAACACGCCCGGGTCGCCGATCTGGGCGGCGAGCACGGGGATCTGGGCGGGGTCGAGCAGGGCGGCGCCGATGACGGCCTGTTCGGCGGCCTTGACCTCGGCGGGTTCGGGCCGGAACGGGATCACGTTCGGGTGGGCGTACTCGGTGCTCAAGGTGGCTCCTTTCGTGCGGAGCGGGGCGGCCCGCACCCGGGGCGAGGGGTGCAGGCTGCCGAGGGGCGAGGGTCAGAACAGGGCGTCCGGCTCGGCCACCTGGGCGCTCGCCTGCTGGTTCTTGCGGGCGGTGGTGCGGGTGGCGTCGTGGCAGGGCGGGCACCAGGCGGCCAAGCGCTGCTTGGGCAGGGCGGCGGCTTGGTGCGGCGGGAGGAGGAGGCCGGCCGGGTCGGTGGGGGCGGCGATGAGGTGGATGGTGCCGCCGCCGTGGCGGTGGGCGTATCCGCCGTGGATGTGGGGGCAGCGGCCGCCGTCCTTGGCGTGGTTCTTGCCGCAGGTGCCGCGGCACTGGCAGCGGCCTGCGGCGGCGTTCATGACGGCCTGCCACAGGCCACCGTCACCGAGCGGCGGGACGCGGTTCACACGGCCACCTCCCCGGGTGCGGTGTCGGTGAGGGGGAGTCCGTATTCGCCGGAGGACGTCGACTTGCGGACCAGGGCGCCCTTTTTGGTGAGTCGGGAGCAGGTGTTCTCGACGGTCTTGCGGGTGACGCTGGTCATGTCGGTGATCTGGTCGAGGTGGAGGAAGCCGATTTCCAGGCCGATCGGGTCGCGGCGCTCCTCCAGGACGGCGAGGATCTTCTCTTCGGCGGTGGGTTCCTTGGCCAGGAACGGGGCGGCGGAGGCGGGCATCCACGCCCGGCCGGTGCCGCCGTCCTCGTCGTCGTCGGTGGCCGCGGGGCCGACGGGGGTGGTGGCGATGGCGTCTCGGTCTTCCCAGCCGGGGAAGTCGTGGGGGACGGCGACGTTGTCGGGGTCCCAGAGGCCGGCGGCGGAGGAGAGGAGCCAGGCGCGCATCATCTCGGCGCGGTCGTCGGGGCCGGCGACGTAGCCGACGCCGAAGGTGCGGCGGGGGTCGTCCTCGGGGACGGTGGGGTCGTAGATGAGGCTGTCGGTGCCGCTCTTCCAGTAGGCGGGGATCTGGGAGGGGTCGATGCCGTTGAAGGCGGGGGGCAGGTCGACGCGGCTCTTCTGCGCGCTGTCGGAGCGCAGGAGGACCAGGGCCCCGCCGTAGAACACGTTGTCGCGGATGCTGGTGTCAGAGCCCATCTGGTCGAGGTTGAGGATCTGTCCGCACAGCACGACGGGCATGCCCAGCGAGCGGCCCTGGGAGGCGAGGATGGCGATGATCCACGCAGCTTCGGCTCGGTAGGGGCTCTTGTCGCCGAGGAGCTGGGCCATCTCGTCCAGGATGGTGACGACGTACGGGCGTTCGGGCGTGGGCGTGAAGTTCTTGGCCCGCAGTTCCTGGCTCTCGGCGACCCGGTGGCGGAAGACCGCGTAGGCCAGGCGCAGGGCGCCCATGGCGCCGTCGGGCCCGCAGCCGGCGTAGGCGGCCATGTCCTCGACGTCCGGGTTGCTGGAGCCCTTGGGGTCGGCGTAGATGATCGCCACCCCGTTGACGTGGTAGCTCAGGCCCAGGATCAGCAGGACGCCGCCCTTGCCGGATCCGGTGACGCCGGCCACCAGGACGTGGCGGGCGCCGAGGTCGGCGTCGTAGAGCTGGATACGGGAGGGCTTGCCGGACACGCCGGTGCCGAGCTGCACGAACCCGTTGGCGTTGGCGAGCAGGGTCTTGGGTCCGGGCAGGGGGCGGCCGTCCTCCAGCGGGGAGCGGTCCATCATGCGGAACACGGCCTTGCGGGGGTCGTCGGTGCGCTCGACGGAGACCAGCAGCGGCGTGGTGCGCAGGGCACCGGCGATGGTGTAGAGGTCGGGCATGGTGAGGGCGTCGGTGTCCTCGTCCGCGCAGATCCACGCGGCGACGCCGCCGGTGGCCGGGTCCGGGACGGTGCCCTCCAGGTGGGTGCCGGGCATGCAGCCGCCCTTGCGGGCGACCCGTTGGAGCCACAGGGTCTCCAGGGCGCCGTACTGCGGCTGGTCGACGGTGGGGGCGACCAGGTGGACCAGGATGTGCCGGGAGCTGGTGTGCGGGCCGTCCGTGATGCTGATCTGGGCGGCGGGGATGCGGTAGACGCCGGAGACGGTGTCGGCGGTGACGGTGACCGGCCGGCCCGGGGCGGCCTCGATGATGCCCTCCCACGCCTCGGGTCCGTGGCCGGTGAGGGTGAGGTGCTGGCCGGGGTGGGCGCCGGACTCGTCGGAGATGTAGACGTGCCAGCGCATCAGCACCTGGTTGACCGGGGCGTCCTCGGCGGGGGCGGGCGGTTCGGCCGGGGCGGCGGGCCGGGGCCGGCTGCTGCCGAGGACGCGGCGCAGGGAGAAGCCGACGAAGCCCACGCTGCCCCACCAGGCGAGGGAGACCAGGCCGGACAGGGACGGCAGGTTCATCCACCCGGCGAGCAGGGCGTCAATGCCGGGCATGCCCTGGAGCGTGGCGGTCGCGGCGGCGGTCGCGGTCGCGACGGTGGAGACGAAGAACGGCCGGCGGTGGGCGCGCAGGATGTCACCGCCCGGGACGGCGTCCAGCACCCGGTCGGACAGCAGGCCGGTGAAGGTGGCGCCGGCGACCAGGGCGGGGGCCGCGAGGAACGTGCTCACCGTGGTGGCGGCCTGCGGGTCGAGGAACGGCATCACGGCGGCGGTCACCAGCGGGGCGGCGACCTCGGCGACGGCGAACGCCTTCTCGGTCGAGAGGTTCACCGCGGCCGGGGCGGTCCGGGCGGCCTGGGCGGTCCGGGTGGTTTCGGGGATGGTCATCGCTGCTACTCCTGGGTGTACCAAGGGCGGTCGGCCATGGGGACGCGGGAGGAATCGGCGGCCTGCTGGATGCCGCCGTGGTCGCCTTGGGCCTGCGTCTCGGTGGCGGCGGCGGACCTGGAGGTCTCCTCGGTCGCGGTCGCGTAGGCGATCGCGGCATGGACGAGGCCTCGCATGATCCGGGTGACCTCGTGGGTCTCGGCCACGGTGGCGGTGTCGACCTTGAGGGCGATGATCTGCTCAGCGATCCGGTTGGTGTCGTTGGCTTCCTTGTTCTGCGCGGCGGCCAGGGCCTTGTAGGCGGCGGTGTCGCGCCGCACCTCGCGGGCCAGCTGCCGCACCTGGCGGACCAGTTCCCGGTAGGTCAGTCCTGTGGCCATGTCAGGTCCCCTGCCTGTCCTGGTAGAAGTAGCGCTCGGCCGGAGCGGTGAGCGGGCTGTCGACGACCGCCTTGTAGATGCCGCCGTGGCGCACCTCCGCGTTGGCGGCCAGCACGCGGACGGCCTCCGCCCCGCGGGCAGCGTTCTTCTCGGCCTCCTCGGCCTTGAGGCGCAGGTCCTTGGCGCGCTCGGCGAGCCGCCGCAACTGGTTGACCAGGGCGACACCGCCCTTGACGGCCTTAGCGTCCTCGGCGAGTTTCTGTGCGCGGGCGGCGTGCGCGACGGCGTGGGCCCTGGCGGTCTTGCTGTCCTCGGCGATCTGCGCCAGCACCCCCGCCTTCTCCTCCATACGCCGCTCGAACTGCCGCAACGTGCGCACCTCGCCGCGGCTCATGGTGTGCTGCCGCGTGTCGGCGCCCGTACCGGAAGTGAACGCGATGCCCTTCTCACCGACGGCCACGTCCCTCACCGGAACCGCGGACGGCTTGGCCTGGGCCTGGGGCGGGACGGTCGGGCGGGGAGGAGCGGCCGGCCGGGCGGGCCCCGCGGCGGGAGCGGTGCGGGCGGGTGGCTTCTTCGTCAGGTCGGCGGTGGATCCGCTCGCGGGAGTCATCGGCGGGGCGGCCAGGGGCCCCGGGCGGGTCTTCGGGGTGGTCATCGTCGTCCTCTCTGCCGTGTCCTCGGCTTTCGTGCCGCCCGGCTTCCCGGCGTCCGCCGTCTTCGTGACGGGCGTGGCCTTCGTGCCGTCCACCGCGGCGGCGGGTGCCTGCGGGGTGGCCGGGCGTGGTGCGGTCTTCGGTGCTTCGCCGCGCGCCTTGTCCTCGAAGGCCTTCGCTCCGGCGAACTTGGTGTCCAGGCCCTTCGCCCCGGCGGGCGCCGCCAGGCTGCCCGGCTTCGCTGCGGGCCCGGAGGCACCCGGCGTCTTCGGCTCGGGCGCCTTGCCTCCCGCACCGCGCTTGGCGTCCGCGCTGTCCGGGTCGGCACTGCCGGCTTTCGGGGAACCGTCCGGCTTCGCGCCGCCGGCCTTGCCGGGCGGGGCATCCGAGCCGGGTGTTTCCGGCGCCTTCGCGGCGTCGGCCTTGCCGGGCGGGCCGTCCGGGGCGGGTGTCTTCGGCGCCTTCGAGCCGCCGGTCCCGGGCGGGGTGTCCGGCTTCGAGCCCCCCGCACCCGCACCCCTGCCCCCGGCGCCGGTGTCCTTCGACGCGGGCGTCTTCACGGTCTTCACGTCGCGGTGGTGCTTGTCGTCGCTGCTGGTCCGGACCCCGGTGTCGCTCTTGGCGGCCTTGGTGTCGGAGGTCTTGGCGTCCGTGCTGTCCCGGGTGTCCTTGCCGGTCTTCGATACGGCGGCGGTGTCGGCCTTCGTGTTCTTCGTGTCAGCCGTCTTGGCGTCGGTGGCATCGGTCTTGCGGACGTCGCGGTTCGCGTTCGTCCTGGCGTCCGTGGCGTCGGCTTTCTTGACGTCCCGGTGGTCTTGGTGCTGGTGCTGGCTGGTCTTGTTGTTCAGGTCGGCGAGCTTGGCGTCGCGGTTGGAGCGGTGCTGAGCGCTGGTCTCGTGCTTGGCCTGCCGGTCCGCATTGTTGGTGTTGGTGGTGTTGGTGGAGTTCCCGGCGACCCGGGTCTCCTTGACGTCGTGGTTGCGCTTGATGCTGGTCGTGGTGCCGGTGCGGCGCAGTCGCTCGGCGAGGGCCCGCACCAGGGCGGCGAGCGTGCCGTCGCGCCGGTCGTCACGCCCGGAGCCGTCGCCGACAGTGCCGGTGCCCGGACCGCCGCTGCCGTCCGGGGCGGCGGGGGTCTGGGCCAGGCTAGCGGTGGTGCCGATCGGGGTGGCGGGGCGGCGGGCCGGCTGGACCGGGGCGAGGATCTGCGCGAGCGCGCTCGGCGGCGCGGCCGGAGCGGGAGCCGGATCCGGTGAGGCCCCTGCCGGAGAAGCCGGGGCGGGGGCCTGCGCCGGGGGTGCGGGCGGGTGAGGCGGCACGGGCGGGATACCGGGGGTGGCGGGTGTGGCCATCACGAATTCCTCACTGTGGGTAACCTCCCACCCACCCCCCACCCGGCCTGAAAGTGCCCTCCCAAGCCACTGAGCGGGTGGAGGGAGACGTTTTCCCGGGTGGGGGGTGGGTGGGGGGAGGTCACGGAATGTTACGGACGGGCGAACTTCCGCTTCATCCAGCCGACGGCCACCGCAGTGCCGGTGACGCCGAGGACGACCAGGCCAACACCGGAATTCGAGCCGCCCTCGTCCCCGGAGGCGACCGAGCGGGAGGTGTTCACCATCCCCGGCGCGTCGACGGCCGGGTAGGCCTTGCCGCAGTCGGCGATCGCGTTGTACGCGCCGCCGGCCTTGGCGACACACGCCTGGACGGCCTCACGGCGGGCTCGCTGCGCGTCGGTCTCCTGCTCGCCGGCCTTGGCCAGATCGGCCGCCTGGCGCTGGCGCTCCAGGTCGAGCCGGGAGGCGTCCAGGGCGATCTGGGCCTTGCGCACCTCGGCGTCCACCTCGGCGGAGGAGTAGACCGAATAGGCCACCATCCCGGCGGCGGCCAGGACGACCACGCCAGCGCCGATCCCGGCCCTGGCACGGGCGGACAGACGGGCGTTCGGGGCGTAAGCGCCGTGCAGCGGCGGGGACTTCCACGACGGCACCGACGTGATGTCGTACGCCGGGTCGTTGTAGACCGAATCACGGTCGGACATGACGATGCTCTCCTCTGATCGGGTGGAGTGACGGGCGGTCAGGCGGAGGCGATGAGGGCCGCAGCGGCCTCGAACGCGTGGTGCCAGGCCTGGTCGAGCAGGTAGCCGGCCTGGGGGTCACGCTGGAGCCAGTTGCCCCCGCCGGTGGCGTGGGCAAGGCGAACGATCCCTCGGGGCTCGGACTCGCGCCAGTGACCGCCCTGCCGGTCGGCGAAGTAGTGGCTGGCGGCCGACAGGGTCAGAGCGGCGGCCACCGGGACGGGCCGCAGCCGCACCCCCAGCACCCGCGCACCGGCCACCAGCACGGCGCCCTGGACGGCGGTGTAGGTGGCGACGTGGGCGGCGCAGGCCCGGCGCCCGGCCGTGTCGGCCTGGCCCTTGGCGGTGGCCTGGTGGTCGGTCTGGATCCAGTGGTCCGCCACGTCCGCCGCCGCCCTGAGCAGGGCATAGACGGCGGCGAACCTGGCGGCGCGGGTGGTGGTCATCGGGGCTCTCCGTTCTCTCGGGCGGCCGGGGCGACGGCGTCGCCGGTGACGGTGCGCTCGACGACGGGCTTGCCGAGGTCCCGGTGCACGAGGGTCACCGGGCTGCCGGTCTTGCGGAGCCGGTCGGCCAGGGCCATGGCTACGGTGGCGGCGCGGTGGCGGCCTCCCGCACAGCCGACCGCGATCGTCAGCGGCGCCCCGCCCGGCCCGGCGTCGAACGCGTCGGCCACCAGGGCGGCGGTGCTGATCAGTTCCCGGATTCCCGGCGTGCCGAGCACCGCCCGGCGCACCGGCAGGTCGTGGGCGGTCTGGTAGCGCAGGCCGGGACTGATGTGCGGGTCACGGAAGTGCCGGCGCAGGTCCAGCACGAAGTTCGCGTCGGCGGGCGGGTCGCCGTGCAGGTAGCCGAAGCTGATCACGCTGATCTCGGTCACGGACATGACAGTGATCTCCTGTCGAGGGTGGCAGCGGAGCAGGTCAGGGGACGTGGGGATCAGATCTCGTCGCAGCGGACCTGGTAGCAGTCGGTGCAGATCGGGATGATCCACTCCTCGTCGTTGATCTCCCGCGCGAACGGGTCGGCGACGTTCTCGACATCCGGCGTGCTCTCGCCGCAGAAGTAGCAGTGCTTCACGGCGGACTCCTCGCCGGTGTCGGGCAGGCTGTAGAAGCCGACCAACTCGACCGGGACGCCGTGGTGGACGCCGTGGGCGGACAGCCACCGGGTGGTGTCGAGCTCGCCGTGGTCGGTGGTGGCGGGGTCCAGGTCCAGGGCCTCGCGCCACTGCTCGAACGCGGTCAGGCCGCTGTGCAGCGACAGCTTCACGCCCCACGCGCCGAACGCGATGTCGGTGCCGGAGGAGAGGAACTGCCACAGCTGGGGCGTGGTCTCGGGCAGATCGGTGTGGGCGGTGAGGATGGCCATCAGGGCGCCGGCCGCGTCGATCTGGCTGGTTGCCCGGGTGGTGGCGGTGGTCATGGCGGGGTCTCCTTCATGGAGCGCGGGGCGGGTGAGGGTGGCTTTCTGGCTCACTGGCTGTCGGGCTGCGGCCGGTCCGTGCGCTCGGCTTCGACGGCGGCGCGCAGGCGTACGGCGTAGTCGTTGCGGCAGCCGAGCAGCTCGCGGACCTTGCGGGTCGACAGTTCCTCGCCCCGGGCGGCGAGGTCGGCGGTCAGGACCCTGACGCGGGCGAGATGGGCCGGGTCGAGCGGGCGTTCCCCGGCGAGCGGGGAAGCGTTCCCACCCCCGCCATCCGAGGCGCTGTTCGCGGGGGGCTCCGGATTTGCTACGGATACGTCCGGCCCTTTACGGAAAAGGGATTCCCGGTCCTTGGCGGCATCCGGGGTCGCGTTCCGCAGCGCCTCGGGAACGGTGTCCAGGTAGACGCTGTCGAAGGGCCCGCCGGGCAGCGGGAGGGTGAGGGCGGGGAACGGGTCGTCGGGCATTCCCGGCCACAGATCGGCCGGCGCGGGAAGCGCACTCAGTTCCGCGACGCGGGCACGGGCGTTGAGCCGGCGCGCCAGCAGATCGGCGGTGAGGCCGGGCACCGTGATGCCGTGGACGTACTCCCAGGCGATGCGCCAGGCCTCGTCCGCCGGCAGGGTGCCGTAGGCGGCGGCGGACATCAGCCGGTCGGCGACCTTCCGGACCTCCGGGTGGTGCTCGGCCCGCTGCCTGGCGTGCTCGGCCCGCTCCTTGGCGGTCTTCTTGTCCGCCGTGGTCGGGCCCCGGCCGCCGTGGGTCTGAAGATCGGTCAGCCAGACGGCTCCGACGCTGGACAGGGCCAGCACGAAGGCCACCCAGTGGTGGTGCGGGTACTGCTGCCAGCCGTGGGCGAAGTTGATGCCGCCCGCCACGATGCCGGCCGCCCACGCGCCGAGGCGGTAGGTGTGGGTGGAGCGCTCGCCCTCGGCCTGGGCGCCCATGGCGACCAGGGCCCACGCTCCGCCCTCCAGCATCGCGGCCAGCAGCACCGCGAGCAGCAGGTACACCTTCGCGTGGTCGAGCGCGGCGACCTGGGAGACCACGGCCGGCACGATCGAGCACGCCTGAACCAGGCGCACGAACGCGCGGGCGGGGTTCGCCGTGACCCAGCCGGTCACACGACCGAGGCGTTCGGCCCGCTCGGCACGGGCGCGGGCCCGGTCAGCCTCGCGGCGGAGCCGGGCGGCCTCGGCATCCAGCCGGGCCTGCTCACGCTCCTCGCGCCGGTCCTCCCGATCGGCGGCCCGGTCGGCGACCTTGTCGGCCCGCCGCTCAGCGCGGAACTCACTCAGCCCGCTCACGCCGCCACCCGCTCGACACTCGCCATCCGGACGATGACGGCCGGGCGCCGCAGCGGCACCGGCGCCATCGCCAGCAGCCGCTCCGCGTAGGCGGCCAGCTCCGGGTCCTCCCGACGCAGGTCCGTCAGGACGTCGGCGGCGGCGTCCATCCGGGCGGCGCGCTCCAACTCGTTCTCACCGGACACTCCGGTGAACAGCTTCGTGAACTCCGAGTCCACGCCGAGCGCCAACTCGGCGAACTCGTCCTCCGTCAGGGCCGTCTGGCCTGCAACAATCGACCTCACGGGTCTACCTCTTCTCGGTTGGGGGGTGTGGGCCCGGGGCCGCCGCGCGTTCCTTGGCCGGAGCGCGGCGGCCTGTCTTGTTGGGCCCAGGCCACTCGAACGTCACGAGTAGCCACGACCCCCGGCACCAGCCGCGCAGTCACGGATGCGCGGGGTGTCGAGGGCCGTGGTCACTGGTGGAGCTGGGTGGTTGGTCTCGTTTGGACGCGGGCCGGGCTCGCTCCGGGGAGATCCCTCCCGGAGGTCGTCGCCGGCGAAATGTCGGCCGCGTCGGTCTTTTGAGTCGGCTGCGTGTCCCATGTACGACCCGCCGTCTTAAGGGCGGACCGAGGTGTCAGGGCGTGCGCCCCTTCTCTGCCGACTGGTCTCCACTCACCCCGACCGGCGTGGCCACGGAAGGACTGCGGTGGTGGATCACTCTCTTGAGTTGTCGATGGTGCGTTTGTGCAGCTCAGAGCAGCCCAAAGAAGGCCCCTCTGTGTCGCCCCTGTCTCACTCGGTGCGACACTCACAACATAGAGAACCTGCTTAGGCAGGTCAAGAGAGTTGGGTTTCTCGCGTCAGTTGGGCACCTGCCCTAGCATTGGCGTATGGCCCTGGACCCGGATGACTCTCGCCCCCCGTATCAGCAGGTCAGCAGCCGTCTGCGGGCCTCGATCCTGACGAAGCAGCCCGGCTTCGAGACTGGTGACAAACTTCCGTCTGGCCCTGAGCTGGCCAAGCACTTCGGCGTGGCGCGCGGGACCGTCGACAAGGCGCTCGACCTGCTCCGGGCCGAGGGACTGATCGTGACCCGCCAGGGAAGCGGTTCGTTCGTCCGGGAGCGCACGTCCCGACCGGTCGGCCTCCGGCCGCATCTCGAAGCGGCCTTCGAGCAGCAGCAGGTCACGCTCGACTTCGCCGGCTTCTCCAGCGAGACGCTGCACAACGCGCTTCAGGAGCCGCTGGACAAGGTCCGCTCCGGCCGACTGACCCCCGAGTCCGTCACGGTGCGGCTGCTGCTGCCGGACACCACGGAGCCGATGGCCGTTCCCGTACTGGTCGACGGGCTCAAGGATGAGGTCGCGCTCCGCGAGCGCGCGCGGAACATCGCGCTGACGAACGCCGGCGGCATCGCCCATTCGGTGGAGGTTCTGGCCGAGCTCGGGCTCGTCCAGTCGGCGAACGTCCAGGTCAAGGTGCACCGGGCATCGAGCCTGTTCAAGCTCTACATCTTGAACCGCTCGGAAGCGTTCTTCGGCTTCTATCCGCTGCGCGAGCGGACCATCAACGTAGACGACACGGCCCACACCTTCTACGACGTGACCGGCAAGGACACCACGTTGTTCCACCACGCCGCCGGGCCGGACGATGCCTCGCTCGGGTCGCAGTACGTGCAGCAAGCCCAGCTGTGGTTCGACAGCGTGTGGTCCACCATCGCCTACGAGCGGCAGCCGTGAGCGCGGCCCAGCAGCTCGCGGAGGTGCTCCGCCCGGTGAAGCACGTCCTGCTCGACTTCGACGGCCCGGTGTGCTCGGTGTTCGCCGGCCTGTCCGCCCCTGAGGTGGCACGGCGTCTCCGCGAGGGCCTGCTCGCTGCCGGCGAGCAGGCCCCGGCTGCGGGCGAGGCCGAGAGTGATCCGCTCGCGTTGCTGCGTCTTATCGCCGACGCCAGGCCTGAGCTCGCGGCCAGCGCCGATGCGGCGCTGGCCGCGCTGGAGACAGAGGCCGTCCGGATCGGCAAGCCGAACCCTGGTGGGGAATCGGTTCTGCTGGCCTGCGCGCGCTCCGGCCGATCCGTGTCGGTGGTGAGCAACAACGCCGGCGCGGCGATCGAGGCATACCTGACGGACCACGGGCTGAGCGGCTACGTGACCGGCGTCTTTGGGCGCGTTCCTGGGGACCCATCGTCCATGAAGCCGAACCCGCGTCTCCTCGTGGACGCCATGGAAGCCGTGGGCGCCGAGCCGGCGGAGTGCGTGTTCATCGGCGACGCGGCCCGGGACGTGCAGGCTGGTGACGCTGCGGGCGTGCCAACGATCGGCTACGCGAACAAGCCCGGGAAGGATGCCAAGTTGGCCGCCGCCGGTGCGGTGGTCATCGTGGATTCAATGCAGCACATTGCGGACGCGCTGTCCTGATCAAGAGTCAGGCTGGTCAGCGGAGGGGTGTTTCCCCCTTCGCTGACCAGCCTGACTGGCGTTATCGGACGTCAACGCTGGTCGACCCCGATAGGGGCTGGATGGGCCAAAGGCGGCCTTGAGGCCTGCGCGTCAAGGCGCCCCTGGCGGTGGATCAGCCCTTCGGCGGGTACGGGTCGTTCCCCGGAGATATGGTTCGCTGGTCACGGATCACGCCGTTCGTGCCGTGGATCCGCAGCTCGCCACCGCCATCCCGCCCGAGGATCTCCCTGCCCCGGGCGACAACAGCTGCCTGGGTGTCGGCGACGGCACTGGCCCGGCTGTTCTCGGGCCGAGCGAACTGCCACCTGCCGTCGGGTCGCTGGGTAACGTCTCCCGACTTCGGCTTTCCTGCCACCTTTGCTCCGTTTCCAGAGGCGTGGCCCAACCGACACCTTCGATCCCTTGGTGGATGACCACGAGGGAGGTACGGTCCTAGGGCGCGACCAACGCACTAGGCCCCACGGCTCGGCGGGCACGACTCAGTGTCGACCCCGAGTAGTGGGGCCTGCTCACTTTGAGCAGTCCCAAGTAGAGCAGGGCGGGCTGACACTCGCAAACACCTTCGGCTCCAAGATGTTGTGCACAGGTGAGGATGCAACCACTAGATGTGGTGTCCACAGGGTGTGACCTGGCTAATCCACAGCACGGGGAGCTCTGTCCACAGCGTGATCCACAGCCCCCTGTGGATGCGGAGTGTCACGGCTCCTGGAGACCGAGGCCTGGCCTGAACGCAAAAAGGCCCGGGTCGGGCAGCCGAAGCTGCCCGACCCGGGCCCTGGAACATGCGCGGAACGCTGGGTACGATCGCGCGGTCGGATTGGTGCTCCGCCGCAGGTGGAAGGGCCCCTGAGGGGGAGTGCCTTAATGTTCTTGAAAACTGTCGTGGCGTGACCCGTCACCGTGGGTTCGAATCCCACGCTCTCCGCTGGTAGGAGAAACCGCCTGCTCAGGGCGGGTGTTGGCCCCAGGCCGACACCCGCCCTTCGCGTTTTCCACCGGGGTGGAGGCGGTGGGCCGACCGTGGGCCGGGGGTGGTGGGTTCACCTGAACGGGGGGTTTGGGGTGGGGGCGTCCTTGTGGGTGCGGCGAGGGGGCGTGTGCCGGGGGTAAGGGGCGGACTGCCCTGGGAGTGGGCCCGGCGAGGAGACACGGATGGCCTGGTACCCCGGCGCTGAGAAGATGGAGCTTCAGCCCGAGTCGGACGCGCAGCCGGCGATCGTGCCGACGCAGGTGATCTTTCACAGCATGGCGGCGCCCTGGACGCCGCGCCGCATCTACGAGTACTGGCGGGACTCGACCAACCTGGAGTCGCACTTCGGGGTCGGCTACGACGGCGGCATCGCCCAGTACATCGGCACCCAGACCCGGGCCGACGCCAACATGGCCGCGAACCACCGGCCGGACGGCACCGGCGCGGTGAGCATCGAGTCGGCCAGCAACGACCAGCACACCGATCCGTGGACGGCCGCGCAGATCGGGACGTTCATCGCGGTCGGGGTCTGGCTGCACCAGCGGCACGGCATCCCGCTGCGGGTCTGCCGCACCGCCGACGACCCCGGTTACGGCTTTCACCGGCTCTTCCCGGAGTGGTCGGACGGTGGCACCGCCTGCCCCGGCGACGCCCGGGTGCAGCAGTTCCACGGTCTCGTCCTGCCGGGCATCGTGGCCGGCGCGGGCGGTGCTCCGCCGCCCCCGTCCCGGTCGACGCCGGGGCCGGCCCGTTACCGGGTGACCATCAACGGCCTGGAGTACGGGTACGGCGCGCACGGCCCGCAGGTCCGGCAGGTGGGCGACGCGCTGGTGGCGTCCGGGCACGGCTCGCACTACACGGCCGGTCCGGACGAGGACTGGCGGGACGCCGACACCCTCAACTACCAGGACTACCAGCTCAGTCTGGGCTACGCGGGGGCCGCCGCGGACGGCGTGCCGGGCGAGGATTCGCTGCGCCGGCTGCTCGGCACGCTGCCCTCGCCCCGGCGCGTCTCGGTGGCGCACATCGTCGCGGCCGCCCGGACCGACCCCGGCGCCGAACAGGGCCACCGGACGTACGGACCCGAGGTGCGGATCGTCGAACAGGCGCTGGCCGACGAGGGGTACCTGGAGCAGCGCTGGGTGGACGGCTCGCTCGGCACCAGGACGGTGCAGGCGTACGCGGCCTTCCAGCGCAGTCTCGGCTACTCGGGCGCGGACGCGAACGGGATCCCCGGTCAACGCAGCCTCCAAGTGCTCGGCCGGCGGCGCGGGTTCGACGTCACGGACTGAGGCGGCATGGACCGAGGTGGTGAGGACGGCGGCCCGGCCGTGGGTGCTGGTGCTTGACCATGACACGGTGTGAGGGTCTGCACTGGGAGCCATCATGTTCAACATCGGAGACTTCGCCAAGCACGGCCGGGTGTCGGTCCGCATGCTGCGCCACTACGACGCGATCGGCCTGCTGCGTCCGGCCCGGGTCGACCGGGCCAGCGGCTACCGCTTCTACGAGGCCGCCCAACTCGCCCGGCTCAACCGGGTGATCGCGCTCAAGGACCTCGGCTTCACGCTGCAGCAGGTGCGGGACGTCCTGGACGAGCGGGTGGACGCGGCCGAGCTGCGCGGGATGCTGCGGCTGCGGCGGGCCGAACTCGCCGCGGCGATGGCGGCGGACGCCCAGCGGCTGACCCGGGTCGAGGCGAGGCTCCGGACGATCGAGAGCGAGGGAACCATGTCCGCGCACGATGTCGTGGTGAAGCGGGTGCCGTCGGTGCGGGTGGCCGAACTGACGGCGGTCGCCGCGAGCTATGAGCCGGAGGACGTCGGACCGGTGATCGGCCCGCTGTTCACGGAGCTCTGCCGGCGGATGGCGGAGGCCGGGGTGGAGGGGGCCGGCCCGGCGGTGGCCCGCTACGAGGACGCCCCGGACGGGGACGGCGCGGGGCTGGTCCGGGCGGCGGTCCCGGTCGGCGCGGCCCCGGCACCCGCCGGGGAGTGCGGCTTCGAGGTGGTCGACCTGCCGGTGATCGAGGAGGCGGCGACCATCGTGCACCGCGGTTCGATGGACGACAGCATGGGCTCCGTCCAGGCGCTGGCCCGCTTCGTCGACGAGAACGGCTACCGCTCCGCCGGATACGCCCGGGAGCTGTACCTGGAGTGCCCGGACGACCAGGCGGCGTGGGTGACGGAGTTCCAGGAGCCGGTAAGCCGCCCGTAGGACAGTGCCCCGGGGCGCGTACCCGCTCCGGCCGGCCGGGGTCCAGGCCGGCCCTGCTCGGGGCCCCGGGGGCCGCACCGCCGGTCCGGCTCTGAAACGTCCGAGCGGCGCACTTGCCCGACCACCGGTCGGCGGGCAGAGTGCGGACAGAGCGGGAAGCACGCGGGAAGAGCGCGTGCCGCGCGTGCGGCGGTGGCGCGACCGGGCGGCGATCGGAGACGGCGATGAGTGATCTGACGGACCGGCTGGCGCAGGGGCTCCCGCCCGGCGCCCTGGCGGTGGACCCGGATGTGATGGCCGCCTACAGCCATGACATGGCGGGCTTCTGTGTGGCCGGAACCCCCGCCGTGGTGGCCTTCCCGGAGACGGTCGAGCAGGTGCGGCACATCCTGCGGACCGCCACCGAACTGCGTGTCCCCGTGGTGCCGCAGGGTGCCCGCACCGGGCTCTCCGGCGCGGCCAACGCCGTGGACGGCTGCATCGTGCTGTCGATGGTGAAGATGAACCGGATCCTGGAGATCGACCCGGTCAACCGGATCGCGGTGGTCGAACCGGGCGTGGTGAACGCCGAACTCTCCCGGGCGGCATCCGAGTTGGGGCTGTCCTACCCGCCGGACCCGTCCAGCTGGGAGACCTGCACCATCGGCGGCAACATCGGGACCGGCGCGGGCGGGCTCTGCTGCGTCAAGTACGGCGTCACCGGCGAGTATGTGCTCGGGCTGGACGTGGTGCTGGCGGACGGGCGGCTGCTGTCCACCGGCCGTCGTACCGCCAAGGGGGTCGCGGGCTACGACCTGACCCGGTTGCTGGTCGGCTCGGAGGGCACGCTGGGTGTGGTGGTTAGGGCGGTGGTCGCCCTGCGGCCCGCGCCGGCACCGCAGTTGGCGCTGGCGGCGGAGTTCCCGAGCGCGGACACGGCGGGTGCGGCGGTCTGCGAGGTGATGGCGCGCGGCCTCACCCCGTCGCTGATGGAGCTGATGGACGCGGTCACCGTGCGGGCCGTCAACGAGCTGGGGCAGATGGGGCTGCCGGAGTCGACCCAGGCGCTGCTGCTGGTGGCCTTCGACGGGCCGGACCAGGTGGCCGAGCTGGCGGCGGTGGGGGAGATCTGCCGGGCGGCAGGCGCGACCGAGGTGGTGCCGGCCGACGACCAGGCGGAGTCCGAGCTGCTGCTGGAGGCCCGGCGGCTGGCGCTGCCCGCGCTGGACCGGCTGGGCACCACGATGATCGACGACGTGGCGGTGCCCCGTTCCCGGCTGGCCGAGATGCTGAACGGCGTCGCCGCGATCGCCGAGCGGCACGCGCTGACGATCGGCGTGGTGAGTCACGCCGGGGACGGCAACACCCATCCGATCGTCATCTTCGACGGCGCCGATCCCGAGGAGTCGGCGCGGGCGCAGCGGTCCTTCGACGAGATCATGGCGCTGGGGCTGGAGCTGGGCGGCACGATCACCGGGGAGCACGGGGTGGGGCTGCTCAAGCGGGACTGGCTGGCGCGTGAGCTGGGGCCGGTGGCGCTGGAACTGCAGCGGCAGTTGAAGGCGGTCTTCGATCCGCTGGGGATTCTCAACCCGGGTAAGGCGGTCTGATTTTCACCTCTCCCCATTTCCTTCTCTCTTCTGTCTGTGATGCCTCCAGTAATACTTTGGGATGGTCGCAGAATGGCTTGACATGTCGACATGGAAGGTCGACCGCACCCGTGTGCGGCGGGTGAATCGACGCCCGGTGTCCAGGCGCTGCGCCGGTTCACCCGGAAGGAGGCTACCGTCCGGGCAAAGACCCAGGTGAGCGGCGCTGTATCGATGCGTTGTCCAGAGGGTGCGCCCGTTATTCATCAGAGGTTGGGATATCACGCAAACGGGCGAAAATTCCGGCTTGAGGTGGTGCTTTGTCGATTTGTTGCGGAAGTCTGTTCCTCGACGTCGCAGCCCGCAGGAGTTCGTCTGGGCGACGAACTCCGACACAACGCACGAAGTACAGCTTTTGGGAGGCTCTCAATGGCTCGCATCCGCGATGACGGTTCCAACGGTGGCCAGAACACCACCGTCGTCTTCGCTCCGGTCTCCAACCGAATCCACTGATCCGAGCGAGGTCACGTCCGGCGGGGGCGCCGGACGTGGGCGGCCACAGGTGAGCTGAGCACCCGTGGCCGGGCTCGCAGCGGAGAAGCGGAGAAGCGAAGAAGACCGGAGCAGGATTCCAACCAGGGCCCGACGCGGAGTAACTCGACCAGAGGACTCGACGGAGAGCCCGCCGCACAGAAGTCGGAGAAGACAACTCGGACCAGGGAAGACCAGGGAACTCGACGCGCGGCTGTCACCGCGCGGAACCGGGTAGCGGAAAGGGTCACCGCGACCGGCCTGGTGGGCGGTGCCGATCATCGGCACCGCCCACCAGCACGTCCGGGGCCGCCTGTCGCCAAGAACCCGGGCGCACGGGCGCACGGGCAACGGGGCGCACAGGGCGCACAGCGAGGGCCCGCGCCCGAGCGGTCAGCCCACGGCGGTACGGTTGCGCTCCGACAGCGCACCCCGCGCCCGGGCCCCGACGGCCCGGCCGGCCGGGGCTGCGACCGAGGCGACCGGAGGGAAGGCACGATGGCAGCGGAGGAGGAGGGCCTGACCGGCCCGGGCGAGACCAGGCCCGCAGCCGGGGCGAACCCGGGAACCGACCCGGGGTCCGCGCCCCGGTCCGAGACCAGGCCCGAGCCCAGGTCCGTACCCGAGCTGCTGCTCGGCCGTCCGCCGATGGCCCGCCCGTTGCCGTCCTTCGACGCGGAGGCGGCCCCGGCGGAGCCCGGCCCGCTGTTCGTCGACTGGCTCGCCACCGCTCTCGCGGCCGGTGTGCTCGACCCGCAGGTGGTCACGCTCTCCACGGTCGACGCCGACGGCCTGCCGGACGCCCGGGTGCTGGTCCTGCGGGACGTCGACGCCTCCGGCACCGGCTGGGTCTTCTCGGCCGCCGCCGACAGTCCGAAGGGCCGCCAGCTCGCCGACCACCCGGCCGCCGCGCTCACCCTGTACTGGCCGCCGCTGGGCCGTCAGATCCGGGTCCGCGGCACCGTCGAGCGGGCCGCCGACCAGGTCGCCGCGGCCGAGTTCGCCACCCGCTCGCCCGCCGCCCGGGTCGGGGCGCTGGTCGGCCGACAGAGCGAGCCGCTGGCCTCCCCGGCCGAGTACGACGAGGCGGTCGCGGTCGCCCGCCGCCGGCTGGAGGCCACCCCGGACACCGTCGCGGCCGGCCACGCCGTCTACACGCTCTGGGCGCACGAAGTGGAGTTCTGGCAGGGCGACAACGACCGCCGTCACGTCCGGCTGCGCTACACGCGGACCGGCCCGGTCCGCACCCCGGAGTGGTCGCGGACCCTGCTCTGGCCTTAGGGACCGTATCGGGTTGTGATCAAAGGGCAGTCTGGGTGAGGTCTTTGATCCAGATCATCGAGGCGCGGAGGTGGAGGCCGGCGAGGTAGCTC
>NZ_JBIUYD010000015.1:0-189168 GCF_044744345.1 Kitasatospora sp. NPDC087315
CTGTTGAGTTCTCAAGGAACGGACACTTCCTTCAGGCCGCCTTCCAGCGGGCCCTCCGGGCGCTTCGTTCTTTCGTGTTCTCAGCTTATCAGATGTTTTCCGCTCCGTTTTCCGGAGTTTCACTCACCCAACTCGCTGCTGTCTTCCGCGACCTGACGGCCCGTCCGACGTTCCAAACTCTAGCCGATCCCCGCCCCGAAAAGCGAATCCAGCCACAATCCATATAAACGCGCACGCCGAATTCACCCCGAGCCGCGACCCGAAAAGAAGACGCGACCCGGCAGAACCGGGAAGTGGTGTTTCGTGGATTGGCCGCCCCGGGACCGTCCGCGCCGATGCGTGTCCGGTGCTCCCTGTCGGGCAACTCGAAGAACACTAGACCTCTCGGGAGGGCGAGTCAAGAGCGGGTTTCGGCCCGGGGGCGGACTCCCCGGCCGGCAGCTGGAAGGCGAGGACGGCGACGTCGTCGTCGTGCTCGGAGGTGACGCCCATGGCCCGCAGCAGACGGGCGCAGATCACCGCCGGCGCGCCGGCGGCCCCGGCGAGGGTACGGGCCAGCAGGTCCAGGCCCTCGTCGATGTCCTCGTCCCTGCGCTCCACCAGGCCGTCGGTATAGAGGACGCCGGTAGTGCCGGGCAGCAGTCGAAGGGTGTGCGAGACGTGGACACCGTCGCCGGTGCCCAGGGGCGGGCCGTTCTGTTCCTCGCTGCGCAGGACGGTGCCGTCCGGGGAGCGCAGCAGCATGGGGAGGTGTCCGGCGGAGGCATAGGTGAGGGTGCGGGGCCGCGGATCCCAGACGGCGTAGGTGCAGGTGGCGATCTGGTTGGCGTCGATCTCCATGGCGAGGCCGTCGAGCAGGCGCATCACCTCGTGGGGCGGCAGGTCGAGACGGGCGTAGGCGCGCACGGCGGTACGGAGCTGGCCCATGACCGCGGCCGCCCGCAGCCCCCGGCCCATCACGTCGCCGATGACGAGTGCCGTGCGGCCGCCGCCGATGCCGATGACGTCGTACCAGTCCCCGCCGACCGCGGCCTCGGCCCCGCCCGGCTGGTAGGTGGCGGCGACTCGGAGGTCGGCGGGCTGGTCGAGCTTCTGCGGGAGCAGGCTGCGCTGGAGGGTGACGGCGGCCTCGCGCTGGCGGCGTTCGGACTCCCGCAGCCGGGTGGCGGCGAGCACCTGGTCGGTGACCTCGGCGGCGAAGACGAGGACGCCGGCGGGCGGCCCGTCCTGGCCGTCCCCCGGCTCCGCCGCGTCGTGGCCGTTCTCGTCCCGGCCGAGCGGGACGCAGGAGACGTTGTAGTAGCGGTTGCCGGTGAGGCCGAGGATGCAGCGGGCCTTGACGCTGCGCGGCCGGCCGCCGCGGATGACCTGGTCCATCAGCGGCAGGACGCCCATGGCGCCGAGTTCGGGCAGGGCGTCGCAGGCGGGCAGGCCGGTCGGCCGGTCGCCGAAGAGCTCCCGGTAGGCGCGGTTGGCATAGCCGAGCTGGTGCAGCGGGCCGTACGTGACGGCGACCGGCGCGGGGATGTGGTTCAGCACCTCGCGCAGGTCCTGAGGCCGCTGCGGGCAGAGCGGGCTCGTCGGGTCGCGGGGGCTGGGGACCACGACGCCGTCGCCGGACGCCGCGCCCTGGTGGGTGTCGGCCCCGGTCGGCAGGGCGGCACGCCAAGGGACTCCGGTGAGCCGCGCGCTCCAGCGCATGAGGTTCAAACGACGGCCGTTTCCTCGGGTTTCAGGCATATCATCACTTTTTGTGTGCGTAGCAGCACACGGGGTAATGACTCGGTTGGGCAGATCCTGTCAGGCGGAGGCCCGATTCCGGAAGTCACGCGCGCCCGGCACGGCCGTCGGATCGGTCACGGCAGGTTCTCCGGAGCCCCCCTTCAGGCCGGCCGCTCGTCCGCGAGCCCGGGCCCCGGCTCCGGATCCGCTCCGGTGCCGGGACGGGAACCCGGACCGGAACGAGGGCGCGGCCCGGGGCCCGCCCCCGGGCCGAAGCCCGCCTCGAACTCCGACCGCGGATGCTCCAGCGTCCCCAGCGACACCACCTCGCGGGAGAACAGCCCGCCCAGCACCCAGTCCATCAGCACCCGCACCCGCCGGTCGGCGCTCGGCAGCCGGCGCAGGTGCCGCGCCCGGTGCAGCCACCAGGCGCGCCGGCCCGTGAGCCGCCCGCCGCGCCGGCTGTGGGCCACGGCCCGGCCGATGCCGAGCGAGGTCGAACAGGCGGCACGGTCCGGCCGGTACTCGGCGATCCCGGCCGCGCGGGGGCCGCCCTCCAGCGAGACCAGCACATTGGCGGCGAGCTGCTCGGCCTGGGCGAAGGCGTGCTGGGCGTTGGGCGCGCAGGGCGCGCCGTCCCCCCACGGGTCGGGCACGGCGGCACAGTCCCCGGCCGCCCAGACCCCGGGCAGCGCCCGCCCGTCCGGACCGATCGCCTGCAGGGTGGGCAGACAGCGGATCCGGCCGGTGGTGTCCAGCGGCAGGTCGGTGTCGCGCAGCAGCGGGGCCGGGCGCACCCCGGCCGTCCAGACCAGGGTGCGGGCGGCGAAGCGGCTGCCGTCCGAGAGCGCCGTCACCCGGCCCGCGGCGGACTCCAGGGTGGTGCGCAGCCGGACGTCGACGCTGCGCTCGCGCAACTGGGCCAGGGTGTGCGCGGCGAGCTCGGGCGACTCCTCGGCCAGGATCCGGTCGGTGGCCTCGACCAGGACCCAGCGCAGGTCCTCGGGGCTGATGTTGTGGTAGCCGCGGACGGCGTACCGGGCCATGTCCTCCAGTTCGGCGAGCGCGCCGACGCCCGCGTAGCCGCCGCCGACGAAGACGAAGGTGAGCGCGGCCTGGCGCAGGGCCGGGTCCCGGGTGGCGGAGGCGAGGTCGAGCTGTTCCAGGATGTGGTTGCGCAGACCCACCGCCTCCCCGACGGTGGAGAACCCGAGCCCGTACTCGGCCAGGCCGGGGACGGCCGCCGTCCGGGAGACCGAGCCGGGGGCCACCACCAGGATGTCGTAGTCGAGTTCGACCGGCGCGGGCGGTTCGCCGCGGGCGGCGGGGTCGGCCCAGGCCCGGCGGGTGGCGTGCTCGATCCGGGTGATCCGGGCGGTGAGCACCCGGCAGTCGGGCAGGGTCCGGCGGAGCGGGACCACCACGTGCCGGGGGTCGATCGAGCCGGCCGCGACCTCGGCGAGCAGCGGGTGGTAGGTCAGATAGGGCTGCGGTTCGACCACGGTGATCTCCGCCTCGCCCCGGCGGAGCCGCTCACCCAGGCCGCGCTGAAGGTGCAACGCGGCGGACATCCCGGCGCAGCCGCCGCCGACGATCAGAATTCTGATGGTGCGCCCCCTGCCGATGTGGCTCTGCCCGGACTACGCCCTCAATGAAGGACCGCCGGGGGCCCTCTTGTCCACAGTCCGTGCCGGGGCGGACGGGGCGGAGAGCGGCTCCTGGGACCGAATGTGCTGTCGGGGTGACTTTCTGACGTACTTTCGGCCGCGAACTGCCGTGAACTATGGTCGGATTGTGTCTCGGGGCGGCCATCGCCATGACAACTGGCGGCGACGCACCGTGGAGCGGCCACTACGGCCAGTTCTAGTGTTGGCGCGAGAACCCGACTGCGGGACAGTCATCCGGGGAAGGGTAGTTCCCGGACGAAGCCCCGCGGAGGTGCCGACGCGCCGAGCCGGACGCGCAACCCGGCCCGGCTGCACCAGCCGTGGTGGAGTCGGCGTCGTCATGCGTGAGTGGTCATGCGTCACCTGGACGGCACGAGCGGCACGAGCGATGGGTCATCGGGTCATTTCTTACAGACGGAGCTGCACCGGGGGGTGCAGGGGCGGGCGCCGACAGGGTCCGGCATCGGACGCCTGCGGGGGAGAGTTGGGATGATGGAGCAGGAGCGACTGTTGGGGCGAGCGGGTGGGTCGCACGCAGGCCAGGGCGTGGTGCCGGAGCAGCGCGGCCCCGCGGATCTGCCACCGCAGCACGGCATGCCGTACCCCGGCATGCCGTACCGGGCCGAGCCGCCACAGGGCGGCGGGCCGGCGCCGGGGGCCCGGCTGCGGGTGGATGCCCGCCGGAACCTGGAGAGCGTGCTGCGCGCGGCCCGTGAGGTGTTCGGCGAGTTCGGCTACGGCGCGCCGATGGAGGAGGTCGCGCGCCGGGCCGGGGTCGGGGTGGGCACGGTGTACCGGCGCTTCCCGAGCAAGGAGGTGCTGGTCCAGCGGATCGCCGCCGAGGAGGTCGCCTGGCTGACGGCGCAGGCCCGCGAGTCGCTGTACGGCGGCGGCGGGGCCTGGGAGGCGTTGGCCGGCTATCTGGCGCGGGCGGTGAGTACGGGTGCCGGGCGGCTGCTTCCGCCGGAGGCGTTCCGGTACGCGGAGGACCTGGGAAGAGTGCCCGGGCAGCGCGCGGTCGATCCGGCCGTACCGGGCGCCGTTCCCGGCGGCGTCCGGTACGAGTCGCTGGGCGCCGAGCCGCAGCCGGGTGCCGTCGGCGACCCGGCGTCGACGGCCGCCGACGCGGACCCGCGGCTGCTGCTGCAACTCCTCGCCGCCCTGGTGGCGCGGGCGGGCGCGGCCGGTGAGCTGCGGCCGGGAGTGACGGTCGCGGACGTGGTGCTGGTGCTGACCGCCTCGGTGCCGGTGCACGCCGCGCGCACCCCGCCGGCTCCGGCTCCGGCCTCGGCGGTGGCCCCGGTCCCGGCGACCGGCGGGCCGTCGGCGGCGGAAGGCGGGCAGGCGGACGGTCAACCCGCTGACGGGCCCTCCGACCGGCTGCTGCAGATTCTGCTGGACGGCCTGCGGGTGCGCTGAGCGGCGTTCCCGGGTGGCGCTCTCCACCCTTGGCATACCTGGGAGTTGACGGCTTCCCGGCGCGCTCGGAGCGGTCGCGCGCCGGGTACGGCCGATATCGCGGCGGGCGTCTCACCCGGGCCGAACAGATCCGCGACGGCTCCTCGGAAGAGTGGGTCGCGGCCGGTCCGGCTACCGCCCGCCTCTGCGCTATGCCATCCTTTGCCCGTGGTTGGAGCCAATGTCCCGATGCGCGCCGTTCGAGCGCTCTCGGCGCCGTGCAGCGGGGAACCGTGCGCCCACGCACTCCCGCACGCCCTGCCACACTACGGGGGCTGTCGTGGAATCTGGGGTCCGTTGTGAGCGCCGAGGAACAGAACGACTACGGCTACGGCCTCGACTTCGGCCGGGCCGACGCGGGCGGGCCTGAGGGCCGGTCCGGGGGTCCGGCCGCGGGCTCCCCCGCGCCTGGACCGGCTCCGGGCCCGGGGCTGGGGTCCGGGCAGGTGCCGGACCAGGCCGGGATGCCCAGCCGCGAGTCGTTCTCCGCCGCCGCGCTGCCGTCCAACCGGGTGCCGGGCCAGGCCCCGGCCGGCCAGGGCGGCGTCGCCCCGGAGGCCTTCGTCGGCACCGGCCGGCCGGCCCGCCCGACCGTGCCCGCCCCCGCCGACCCGGTGGACGGCGAGCGCCCGCCCTCCGACGCCGAGTTGACCGCCCGGGTGCGGGCCGGCGACGACACCGCGTACGAGGAGATCTACCGCCGGCATGCCGACTCGGTGCGCCGCTACGCGCGGACCTGCTGCCGGGACAGCTTCACCGCCGAGGACCTGGCGGGCGAGGTGTTCGCCCGCACGCTGCAGGCGCTGCGGGCCGGCAAGGGGCCGGAGTTCGCCGTCCGCGCGTATCTGCTGACCGCCGTACGCAATGTCGCCGCCGCCTGGACCCGCAGCGAGCGGCGCGAGCAACTGGTCGACGACTTCAGTGTGTTCGCGCAGACCTCGGCCGCCACCGTGGACCTAGACCTGGCCGATCCTGGCGCGGACGCCTGGGCGATGGCGCTGGCCGACCAGCGCATGGTGATGCAGGCGTACGCCGAACTGCCCGAGGACGACCGGATGGTGCTCTGGCACACCGAGGTCGAGCGGGAGTCCCCGAAGACCGTCGCGGTGATGCTCGGCAAGACCGCCAACGCCACCGCCGTCCAGGCGCACCGGGCCCGCGACCGGCTGGCCGCCGGTTTCCTGCAGGCGCATGTGTCGGGCAGCCAGGAGCGGGCCTGCGAGACGTACGCCAACCGGCTCGGCGCGTACGCGCGCGGGTCACTGCGCAAGCGCGCCTCGGCGGAGGTCGGCCGGCACCTCAGGGAGTGCGACCGCTGCACGGCCGCCTGCCTGGAGCTGTCCGAGATCAACCACGGGCTGCGGGCGCTGCTGCCCGGCGGCGTGCTGGTCTGGGTCGGCGTGGGCGGCTTCAGCGCCGCCGCGGCGGCCGTGGGCGGTGCGGCGGCGGTCGGTGGTGCGGCGGCCGGAACGGCGGCCGTCGCCTCGGGCGGTGCGGCGGCGGGCGGCGCGGGTGCGGCCTCGGGCGGTACCGGTGCCGGGGCCGGCGCGGCCGCGGGCGAGGGCCTGGGCTCGGCGGCCAAGGCCGGCATCGCCGCCGCGGTCGCGGTGGCCGCCGCCGCCGTCGCCGCGTACGCGCTGACCGGCTCCCCGGAGCCGAAGCCCCCGGTGGCCGCTCCCCCGGTCTCCTCCCCGGCCGTGCCCGCGCCGTCCCTGGCACCGGTACCGCCCGCACCGGGCCCGGCTCCGGTCGGCGTCGAACCGACGTCGGCACCGGAGCCGGCCACGAGCCCGGCCGCCACGCCACCGTCCCCGGCCGGGTCGCCGTCCCCTCAGCCGCAGGGCGCGCCCGTGCCCGCGGCCGGCCAACCGGCCACGTCGAAGCCGCCGGCGTCCCCGGTCACGACCGCGCCGAAGCCTTCGGTGCCCAGGCCACCGGTGCCGGTCGTGCCGACCCCGGTCGTACCGTCGATCCCCACCCCCGAGGTGCCGGTCGTACCGATGCCCACCGTCCCGCCACTACCGACCGTCCCGACGGTGCCGACCCCGACGGTCAGCCCGACCGTGCCGCCGAAGCCCTCCGATTTCTGGGCCGACTCCCTGCCGGTTCTGAAGCCCGGCAACAACCGGGTGCCGCCGCCGGTCCCGAGCATCCGGCAGAAGGGCAGCGACTGGTTCTGGCAGCGGGCCGGGGTCTCGATCGGCGGGGAGCACCACGCGCACGGCATCACCGTGCACGCGCCCGCCACCACGCTGATCGACCTCAACCGCGGTTGCACGTCCTTCGACGCGGTGGCCGGGGTGGACGATCTGACGGTCTCACCCGGCGGCGTGGTCTTCTCCGTGCAGGGCGGCGACGGCCGCACGCTGTGGACGTCGCCCGTGATGGGCACGGGCGACGCGGCGGTGCCCGTGCACGTGCCGCTGACCGGGCAGACGTCGGTCCGGCTGGTGGTCACGCCGGTGCACGGGGTCTGGTCGACGCTGAACGTGGCCGACTGGGCCGAGGCCCGCTTCAGGTGCGACTGAAGCGGGCCTCGGGGGGGCTGGTCGGAGCGGCCGGGCCGGGCTGCCGGCCCGAACGGACGGGCGGACCGGTCAGATCGCGCAGGAGCCGTCCGCGCAGGTCTCGCCGGCCGGGGCGACCTGCACCGGTGCGGGGCGGCGCTCGCCGATCTCGGTGGCGACCTCCTCCAGCACCTTGCGGAAGGTCTCGGCCTCCTGGCCGCCCTGGACGGCCCACTTGCCCTCGAAGACGAAGGTCGGCACGGCGTTGATGCCCAGCTCGCGGGCCTCGGCCAGCTGCGCGCGGACCTCGGCGGTGCCCTCGTCGCCCGCCAGGTACGCCGCCACCCGCTCGCGGTCCAGGCCGACGGCCGCGGCCACCTCGGTGAGCGCCTCGCGGTCGCCGACGTCCACGCCGTCGGTGAAGTGCGCCTTGAGCAGCGCCTCCTTCAGCCGCCCCTGGACCGCCACGCCGTACTCGGTCTCGGCCAGGTGCAGCAGCCGGTGGCCGAGGAAGGTGTTGGCGTGCAGCGCGGCGTCGAAGTCGTACGTGATGCCCTCGGCGCGGCCGAGCTCGGCCACCCGGGCGTCCATCGCGACCGACTGCGGCCCGTAGCGCTCGGCCAGCCACGCGCGGTGCGGGCTCGCCGTCGCCGGCGCGTCCGGCACCAGCTGGTACGGCCGGTAGACCACCTCGACGTTCTCCTTGCCCGCGAAGCCCTCCAGAGCCTCCTCGAAGCGGCGCTTGCCGATGTAGCACCAGGGGCAGGCGATGTCGGAGTAGATCTCGACCTTCATGACGGGGGTTCTCCAGGGGGTGGGGAGGATGCGTGTCGAGATAGGTGAACGATGAACCATCTCGGTACATTCCCGGCACCCGCCCGGCGCACCGCCCCGCCGTCCGGAAGCTCGGCGGCCGGGCGGCTCAGTGGTCCGGGGGCGCGGGGACGACCAGGACCGGGCAGGCCGAGTGGTGGACGGCCGCCGAGCTCACCGAGCCCAGCAGCAGCCGGGTGAAGCCGCCGTTGCCCCGGGTGCCGACCACCAGCGTGTGCTGCCGGGCCGAGGCGGCCAGCAGCACCTCGATCACGTTGCCGAGCACCACGTGCAGCGACAGCTCCCCCGCGTACGGGCGGCGGCGGGCCCGCTGAACGGCGGCCACCGAGCGCCGCAGGCCGTCCGCCATGCTCTCGACCAGCGTCTCGACGCTCTCCTGCACCAGTTCGGCCATGCCGGGCGGATAACCGGCCGGGGCCGGGTTGACCACGGCGAGCACGTACAGCGGCAGACCGAACAGTTCGGCCTCGGTCATCGCCCGGTCCAGCGCCCAGAGCGAACCGTCCGAGCCGTCGCAGGCGGCCAGCACCCCGGGTGGACGGCCGGACGGCGGGCGTCCGAGCACCGACAGCACAACGGGGACGGACGGATCCGGGCTGGCGCTGGTCACCACGGCCTCCTCGGGGCGGGGGTACGGGACGGGACGCTCGCCATGATCGCCCGCCGGCCCACCCGCACCGGCGAGCCGCGCCGGACACTCCAACGGCCTCGGGCCCCGCGGGCTCAGGCGAAGCGCGCCGCCGTCAGGGCCGTGCGTTCGGCGAGCGGCAGGCCGGTCCAGCAGGCGCCGTGGCGGCGGGCGCGGACGCGGCGCAGCCACAGCTCGGTGGAGACCAGGTCGGCGAGGCCCTCCAGGGTGCCGGGCGGCAGGACGGCGGACGGGTCGGCGGAGCCGGCCAGGCCGGCCCGGACGGCGGGGAGGTCGATCAGGCCGGCCTCCGCGAGCAGCGGGGCGTCGAAGAGTTCGGCGAGCCCGTCGGCGGCGAGCCGCAGTCCGGCCCGGGCGGGGGCGGCGCGGTCGGGGCGGGGGCCGCGGCCCCAGTCCGGCGGGAGGTCGGTGCGGCCGACACCGGTGAGGACGGCGTGCAGCAGGGCGTGCCGGGCGCCGGGCTGGAGCCGGACGTCGTCGGGCAGCAGCCGGGCCGCGCGGACCACCTGGTTGTCCAGGAACGGCGCGTGCAGCCGCTGGCCGGGCTGCTCGGCGGCGTGGACCAGCGTGCGGAAGGAGCGCGCATGCCGGTGGAGCGCGTGCCTGGCCCGACGCGCGCCCGGGTTCTCGGCGGGCGCCGGTTCGCGCGCCGCCAGGCGCAGCCGCAGGGCGACGGCGGAGAGCGCCTCGTCCGAGAGCCAGCGGGCCGCCGGGCCGGGGACGCACCAGGCCAGGTCGCCGGCGGAGCGGGCGCCCGCCGTGCCGCGCTCGTCCTCGATGTGCCGGACCGTCAGCCTGACCGCCGCGTCGTCGAGCGCGTCGGCGTAGCGGATCCGGGAGAGCCGGTGGGCGGCGCGGACCACGGTGAGCGGGGTGCGCAGCGCGCCCGCCAGCACGCCCACCGCCGCCCGGTCGGCACCGGCCAGCGCGGCGACCGGGGGCAGCAGTTCGCGCGGGCGGCCGGCCCGGATCAGGTCGGCGAGCCGGGCGGGGTGCCCGTCCAGGACCTGGCGGGCGCCGTAGCCGGTCAGGTGGTCGGTGCCGCCGGCGTCGAAGCGGGCCTCGGCGCGGGCGGCGGCGACCAGTTCGGGACCGGGCTCGTCGGTGAGCCGGCCGGCCCGCGGGTCGGCGCCCGGGCCGGCGTACGGAAGGGTGCCGGGGCCGGGGGCGAGCACGGTGTGCCGCAGCCGGGGGGTGTCGGGGGCGAGTGCGAGGGTGACCGGGCCGTCGGTCTCGTCGAGGGTGACGGCGGCCAACCGCTCCGGCCCCGGCTGTTCCCGGACCGCCGGGCGGGCCCAGGAGCCCTTCACGGCGCCGGTCCTGGCGCCCCCGCGCACGGCCGGCAGGCGTTCACCGCCACCCGGGGCGGCGGGGGCGAGCGGGACGGCGGCGGCGAGCAGGGCCACGGTCGCGGAGGCCGTCCCGTACGAGAGGTCGACGCCCAGCCGGGCCCGTCCGGCGTCGTCGGGGCCGGGCCCGGTGGTACGGACCCGGGAGCGGACGGATTCCAGCAGGGCCCTGGTGAGTTCGCGGACGGCCGGCGCCTCGCCGCGCGGCGGCGGGCCGCCCCCGGGCTCGTCGTAGGCGGCGAGGTAGGGACGGCCGCCGCGGACCGCCAGCGCGTGGCCGGGCGGGACGCGCTGCACCCCGAGGTAGGGCGTCCCGGTGCCGAGCGCCTCCGGCGACTCGGGGCAGGCGAGCCGGGCGGCGAGGTGGCCGGTGTCGAGGGGTGCGCCGATCAGGTCGGCGAGCGGGAGGGCGGCGGTGGCGTACGCGGTGCCGCCGCACCAGGGGGTGTGGAAGACGGGCCGGGCCCCGGCCAGGTCGGTGAGCAGCACGGTGGAGCGGGTGCCGCTGCGCAGCACGACGGTGTGGCTGCCGGGCCAGGCGGTGAGGTGGCGGACGGCGCCGCCGCGGGCGGCGGCGAGGCCGGCGGCGAGTTCGGCGTCGGAGGCGCCGCAGTGGCCGAGGACGGCGAGCCGGATGGTGGCGGGGGTGTCGTCGGCCGGATCGGGCCCGCCGGAGCCGGTGGTGACGATCGCCGGGGCACCGGGGCGGAGCGTGACCAGGCGGATCTCCTCGGGCCGCCAGTCACCGACCGCCCAGAGCGGGTTGGGGCCGGTCCAGAGGGGGCGCGCGGCGATCGGTGTCACCAGGGCGAGTGCTTCGTGCGCCGGTGTGCCCGCCCGGGGCACGCCCGTGCTCCAGCCCGTCAGCCACCGCATCGCGCCTCCACCGGACGAGGACCTGCACCGCGTGGCGCACCCGCCACCGGGCCGCCTCCCGCCGGCCCGTGGCACGCTGCGGCGGCTGCCCACCGCGATCCGGCGCACCGTCAGGAGACATGGTGCCACCGGTCGGACGCCCGGCGACCGGAGTTCTGGTTTCCGGTCCGCCGCGCCCGGCCCGGCCCACCGGCCCGGGGAGCGTCCTCGGCGGGTACCCGGAGGGCGGGCCGGGCCTCCCCCTCCTCGGCCCGGACCGCCGGGGCGACAACTCTTGTCATGCCCATCGCGAAATGGCTGAAAGGCATCGCCCGGTCCGGGAGGGCATCCGCATGCCCTCCCGGACTTCGCCACCACCCGCGGGGATTGAGGCGGCGGCATCCCCCGGCCCGCCGGGTCCTCGACGACGGGCCGACCCACGACCACCAGCGAATCGCCGACCAGCCGGTCGGGCCAGGGGGCACGGCCGGGCGCACATGGACACGGGACCGGAGCACAACGCTCCGGCGCGCGGCCGACCCGCACCGGTCCGGCCACCGGCGGGCGGTCCGGACCAACTCCGCCGCGGCGCGCGCCGACCACCGGCGGGTGCGCGATCCCGCCATCCGGAATGCGGCCTCTTAACCGTCGGAACGCGTCCGACTACTCTAGGTACAGCAGCTACGGCCCGGTGCCGCCCGGGCCCCGCGCACAAGGCCGCAGGAGGTGCCGCCGCCACCATGACCGTCAGCCCACGAGGACCGAACGAACGGCTCGGCACGCTCCTGACCCTCGCCCAGATCAGCAACGCCGGGCTGGCCCGAAGGGTCAACGACCTCGGCGCACAGCGCGGGTTGACGCTCCGCTACGACAAGACCTCGGTGGCCCGCTGGGTCAGCAAGGGCATGGTCCCGCAGGGCCCGGTCCCGCATCTGATCGCCACCGCGATCGGCGGCAAGCTCGGCCGACCGGTGCCGCTGGAGGAGATCGGCCTCGGTGACACCGACCCGGCGCCCGAACTCGGCCTGGCCTTTCCGCGCGAGGTCTCCGAGGCCGTCCGCTCCGCCACCGACCTCTGGCGGGTCGACCTCGACCTGCGGCGCGGCCCGGGTGGCGGCCGCTGGAGCGACAGCCTGGCCGGCACCTTCTCGGTGGCGGCCTACGCGACGCCCGTCTCACGCTGGCTGATCACCCCGGCGGACGGCTCGGTGGCCCGTGAGGCGCCGCGCGCGCCCGCCGAGCCGGGCTCGTACCGGGTCGGCCACTCGGACGCCGCCAAGCTCCGCGAGGCCGCCCAGGAGGCCCGCCGCTGGGACTCCAAGTACGGTGGCGGGGACTGGCGTTCCTCGATGGTGCCGGAGTGCCTGCGGGTGGAGGCGGCGCCGCTGCTGCTGGCCTCCTACAGCGACACGGTCGGCCGGGCACTGTTCGGCGCGACGGCCGAACTGACCAGGCTGGCCGGGTGGATGGCGTTCGACACCGGCCAGCACGAGGCGGCCCAGCGCTACTACATCCAGGCGCTGCGGCTCGCCCGCGCCGCCGCCGACGTCCCGCTCGGCGGCTATGTGCTGGCCTCGATGAGCCTGCAGGCCGGCTACCGCGGCTTCGCCGAGGAGGCGGTGGACCTCGCACAGGCCGCCCTGGAGCGGAACCGGGGGCTGGCCACCACCCGCACCATGAGCTTCTTCCACCTGGTGGAGGCGCGGGCCCAGGCCAAGGCCCGCAACGCGGCGGCGTGTGCGACGGCGCTCGGCGCGGCGGAGAGCGCACTCGAACGGGCTCGCGCCGGGGATCCCGATCCGGCGTGGATCGACTTCTACGCCTACGACCGGCTCGCCGCCGACGCCGCCGAGTGCTTCCGCGACCTCGGAGTGCCTTCCAAGGTCCGCCAGTTCACCCGGGAGGCGCTGGCCAGGCCCACCGAGGGCTTCGTCCGATCACACGGCCTGCGGCTGGTGGTCTCCGCCATGGCGGAGGCCGAGGCCGGCAACCTGGACGCCGCGGTCGCCGCCGGCGAGCGCGCCGTCGAGGTGGCCGGCCGGATCTCCTCCCAGCGCAGCCGCGAGTACGTGGTCGAGATGCTCCGCCGCCTCGAACCCTTCCAGGGTGAACGCCGGGTACGGGAGTTGACCGAACGGGCCCGCTCGATCCTGGTCGCCCCGGCGTGACGTCCGGCCGGCCGGGCTGTGAAGCCCGAACGCGGGGCCGGGACGCGGGGCCGGGACGCGGGCGCCTGACGGTAATTCGGATGCACCGACGGGAGAGGCCTGGCTATGGTCTCTCTCGTCCAGGTGCGCAGGCAGAGGTTACTTCCACTGTCAATGGGCGGGTCGCGGGTTCGAGTCCCGTCACCGGCTCCGGGCCGGTGTAGCTCAGTCGGTAGAGCGGCTGTGTACCTCAGCCGCCTTCGATCTCTGGACACCCATACGTGAACACCCATATCTGAACAGATTTCCGCACCTCCCGGTGCGTCGGCAGCGGTTACTCCGTGGAGTGCCCCCAGCGGGGCACGTAGAAGCGACCAACAACACCGCCGCCATCCTGATCTCGGGAGGCACGGCGCCGGGGTGCCCGGTGCGCAGGCGGGGGTTACTTCCGGATCTTGCGGTTCCGGGTTCGAGTCCCGGGCGGGCCGTGCGCGAGCACGACCGCTAGCTCAATCGGACAGAGCACAAGGCATAAACCCCCACCGATGTCGGCCGTCCGGCCGGCACGATCTCGGGCACCCCTTCTTCGCCCTGCCTCCCGCGCGTTCCACCAGCCACCAGGGGGCCCACCATGTCGCGTTTCAACGTCCGCACGACCAAGCCGGGTCCGAGTTCGCCCGTGACCACCACCGGCCGGCGCACGGCCAACCACAACGGCGGCACCGGCCACGTCCGGGACCGGAAGTCCGAGCTCTTCCTGCTGGCCGTCGCCAACCTGGTGGGGCAGGACACCTTCTACGAGCACGGTGGCACCCGCGACGACCGCTACACCGCGCTGGTACGCGAGCTTGCCGTGAGCGACCCGGAGTGGACCCTCGGCCTGCTGCGCTGGCTGCGCCACGAGGCGCGGCTGCGGACGGCCGCGCTGGTCGGCGCCGCCGAGTTCACCCGGGCCCGGCTGGACGCCGGGGCGCACGGCTTCTCCCGGCAGGCCGTCGACGCGGTGCTCCAGCGCGCGGACGAGCCCGGCGAGCTGCTCGCCTACTGGACCTCCCGCTACGGCCGCGCGCTGCCCAAGCCGCTCAAGCGCGGGGTCGCGGACGCCGTGCGCCGGCTCTACGACGGCCGGGCGCTGCTCAAGTACGACACCGCGGCCAAGGGTTACCGCTTCGGCGACGTACTGGAACTGACCCACCCCGCGCCCGACCCGGCCAAGCCGTGGCAGGGCGGGCTGTTCGCCTACGCCCTGGACCGCCGGCACCGGCCGGACGAGGCCGTTCCGCCCTCCTCCGACCGGCTGCTGACGGCCAACCGCGAGCTGCTCGCGCTGCCCGTCGCCGAGCGGCGGGCAGCGGTGACGGCCGAGGGCGGCGCCGAGCGGCTGGCCGCGGCCGGGCTGACCTGGGAGGCGCTGGCCGGGTGGCTGCAGGGCCCGATGGACGCGGCCGTCTGGGAGGCGGTCATCCCCTCGATGGGCTCGATGGCGCTGGTCCGCAACCTGCGCAACTTCGACCGGGCCGGGGTCTCGGACGAGGCCGCCGAGCAGGTCGCGCGGCGGATCGGCGACCAGGGCGAGGTGCACCGCTCCCGGCAGTTCCCGTTCCGCTATCTCGCCGCGTACCGGCACGCGCCGTCGCTGCGGTGGGGCCACGCGCTGGAGACGGCGCTCTCCCACTCGCTCGCCAACGTGCCCGCGCTGGCCGGCCGGACGCTGATCCTGGTGGACCGTTCGGGCTCGATGTTCGACCGGCCCAGCCAGCAGACCCTGCTCAACCGGGCCGACTCGGCGGCGATCTTCGGCACCGCGCTGAAGGTCCGGGCCGCCGCGGCCGACCTGGTCGAGTTCGGCACCACCAGCCGGGTCGTCGAGGTGCGGCCCGGTGAGGCCGTGCTGCGGGTGCTGGAGCGCTTCGGCGACCTCGGCGGCACCGCCACCGCCGAAGCCGTCCGCGCCCACTACCGGGGCCACGACCGGGTCGTGGTCATCACCGACGAGCAGACCGACCCGGGCCACCGGGGCGGCGACCCGCTGACCGCCGTCCCGGCCCACGTGCCCGTCTACACCTGGAACCTGGCCGGCTACGCCCCCGGCCACGGCCCGAGCGGCTCGGCGAACCGGCACACCTTCGGCGGGCTCGGCGACGCCGCGTTCCGGCTCATCCCGCTGCTGGAGGCCGGGGAGTCGGCCGGCTGGCCCTGGGAGCGGTAGGGCCCGGTCCTGCGGAGCTTCGCAGGACCGGGGCCCGGTCCCGGCGAAGCTCCGCAGGACCGGCCACCAGGCCCCCTCGACCGGCACCGCCCGCCGTGGCAGCATCGGCGGCGCCGGCCCCAAGGAGGGCCGGTGCCGGGCGAATCGAGGAGCGAACGGTGGCGTACGACTTCGACGTGCTGGTGGTGGGCGGCGGGATCGTCGGGCTCTCCACGGCGTACGCGCTGACCCGGGCCAAGCCCGGGCTGCGGCTGGCGGTGCTGGAGAAGGAGGCCGGCTTCGCCGCGCACCAGACCGGCCGCAACAGCGGGGTCATCCACAGCGGCGTCTACTACCGGCCGGGCTCGCTCAAGGCCCGGTACGCCGTCGCGGGCGCCGCCGAGATGGTGGAGTTCTGCCGCGACCACGGCATCCCGCACGAGGTGACCGGCAAGCTGATCGTGGCCACCGACCGGGCCGAGCTGCCCCGGCTGCGGGCACTGGCCGAGCGCGGACGGGAGAACGGCATCCCGGTCACCGAGCTGGACGGCGGCGGCATCGCGGCGTACGAGCCGCAGGTCACCGGCCTCGCCGGGCTGCACATCGGCACCACCGGCATCTGCGACTACCCGGCGGTCGCCGGCACCTACGCCCGGCTGGCCCGCGAGGCGGGCGCGGTGCTCAGGCCCGGTACCGAGCTGCGGGCGGTCGCCCGGCGGGCGGACGGGGTGACCGTGCAGACGTCCGCCGGAGAGCTGCGCTGCCAGGTGCTGGTCAACTGCGCGGGCCTGCACAGCGACCGGATCGCCCGGCTCGCGGGCGACGACCCCGGGGTGCGGATCGTGCCGTTCCGCGGCGAGTACTACGAACTCACCAAGGAGCGCCGGGAGCTGGTGCGCGGCCTGGTCTACCCGGTACCGGACCCGGCCTTCCCCTTCCTCGGGGTGCACCTGACCCGGGGCATCCACGGCGACGTGCACGTCGGCCCCAACGCCGTCCCCGCGCTGGCCCGCGAAGGGTACGACTGGCGTACGGTGCGCCCGCGCGACCTGGCCGGAACGATCGCCTTCCCCGGCACCTGGCAGATCGCCCGCCGGCACTGGCGGTACGAGGTCGGCGAACTGCGCCGCTCGCTGTCCAAGCGGGCGTTCACCGCCGCCGTGCGGCGGCTGCTGCCCGCCGTCACCGCCGAGGACCTCGTCCCGGCCACGGCCGGGGTCCGGGCCCAGGCGGTGGCCCGGGACGGCTCGCTGCTGGACGACTTCGCCTTCGCCGGCTTCGATCCCGAGGATCCGCGCTCCGCCCGCCGGCTGGTGCACGTGCTGAACGCACCCTCCCCCGCCGCCACCGCCTCGCTGCCGATCGGCCGCGAGGTGGCCCGCCGGGCGCTCGCCGCGCTGGAGGCCGGCGGCTGACCGACCGGCGCGGGGAAGGACGGCGCAGGGGACCGGTGCGGGAAAGCGGCCCCCGGAGGCGGTGCGGGGTGCGTCACAGGCTCTGCGGACCGCCCCCGGCGGCCCCGTAGACTCGGGGAATTGTGACTGCCACCGCCCCGATCCCCCAGCAATCGCCCTCCGCCCGGCTCTCCGCCGCGCCCGCCGGCTACCCCGCGCCGATGTACCCGCACCGGGCCACCGAGGCCCAGCACAGCGAGCGGCGCATCCGCAGCTTCCAGCCGCGCCGGGGCCGGATGACCAACGCCCAGGCGGGCGCGCTGGACCGGGGCTGGGAGCGGCACGGCATCGCGATCGACGGGAGCCCGCTCGACCTGCGCGAACTCTTCGGCGGCCGGCCGGTCACCCTGGAGATCGGCTTCGGCATGGGCGAGACCACCGCCGCGATGGCCGCCGCCGACCCGGGCATGGGCATCCTCGCCGCCGACGTCCACACCCCGGGCCACGGCAACCTGCTCGGCATGCTGGAGCGCGACGGCTCGGAGAACGTCCGGGCGGCCGCCGGCGACGCCGTCATACTCCTGCGCGACATGCTCCCCGACGCCTCGCTGGCCGGGCTGCGCGTCTACTTCGCCGACCCGTGGCCCAAGCCCAAGCACCACAAGCGCCGGCTGGTCCAGCCGTCCTTCCTGGACCTGGTGCTGCCCCGGCTGGCACCCGGCGCGCTGGTGCACTGCGCCACCGACTGGGAGCCGTACGCCGAGCAGATGCTCGCCGTGCTCTCCGCCTCGCCCGAGCTGGAGAACCTGCACCCCGAGGGCGACGGCACCGGCTGGCTGGAGCCCGCCGACCACCCGGACGGCAGCGTCCCCGGCTATGCGCCCCGGCCCGACTGGCGGCCGGTCACCAAATTCGAGCGGGCCGGCCTCGCCAAGGGCCACGTGGTGCACGACCTGCTGTTCCGCCGCCGCTGAACCACGGGCGGCGTTCGACCGGCGGCCCCCGCGGTGACCGCGGGGGCCGGGTCCGGCGGGATACGTCGTTCCGGATCCTCCCTGCGGACCCGTACCGTGGCCTACCCTGTGCCGGGTGAGCAGCCCGTCCGGCGGCGGGTACCGGACCTCGGTCCAGGCCTCCGCCGACGACCGAGAGATGCCCACGCGTACCGTCGGCACCCGCGCCATCCCGGGGCCCCGGAGGCGCCGGGCCCGCTTGCTGGTGCCCTGGCCGGCCTTCCCCGCTCCGCCGGCCGCCGCCCCGGCCGGCCCGTCCCCGGACCTCGCCGGCCCGGCACGTCCGGCACGTCCGGCACGTCCGGTGCGCTCGGTCGCGCTCTCCTCGGTCACCGCCACCACCGTCCTGACCCTGATCGGCTGCGGTGTGCTGATCCTGCACCTGGTACGCCGCCAGACCGGCACCACCGGGCTGCTGGTCGGCCTGGGCCTGGCGACCGTCCCGCTCCCCTTCGTGCTCGGCGGCCTCGCCTGGCTCAACCAGACCGCCCGGGTGGCGCTGCGGCACACCGTGTTCTGCCTCGGCTGGGGCGCGTTCGCGGCGACCACCGTGGCGATCCTCGCCAACGGCTGGACCAGCAGCTATCTGACCGCCCACCAGGGCAGCCTGGGCGAGGTGCTGGGCGCCGACATCGTCACCCCGGTGATCGAGGAGAGCGCCAAGGGCGCCGCCCTGCTCGTCCTGCTGCTGCCACTCGCGCCGCGGCTCCGGTGTCGCGGCGACCGTACCGGGCGCCCGGGCGCGACCGTCCTGCGGGCGCTGCCCAGCGGCCGGCACCCCCGGGCGTCCGCCGGCCGCCCGCACGGCCGGTACCGGCCACGGCTGCGCCCCTGTCCGCGCCCGCTGCCGTATCCGCACCCCGGCCCGCCGGGCCGGGACCGCCTCCGGGCCCGGTCCCGGCCGCGCACGCTGGCCGCCGGGGTCGTCCTCGGCGGGACCACCGCCTGCGGCTTCGCCTTCACCGAGAACGTGCTCTACCTGGGCCGGGCCTTCACCAGCGACCAGCAGCAGCGGCTGGACAGCATCGGCCTCGGCGAGACGCCCAGCCTGCGGGACTTCGACAGCACCGTGCAGACCTTCGTCCTGCGCGGCCTGCTCTCCCCCTTCGCCCACCCGCTGTTCACCGCGCTGACCGGGCTGGGGCTGGCCGTCACCCTCACCACCGCCCGCCACTGGCTGGCCCGGCTGGCCGCGCCGACCGGGCTGCTGCTGGCGATGACCCTGCACGGTGTCTGGAACGCCGCCGCCGACCTCGGCACCCACGGCTTCCTGCTGGTGTACGGGGTGCTGATGGTGCCCTGCTTCGCCGCGCTGGTCTGCTTCGCCGCCTGGGCCAGGGCCCGGACGGCTCGGCACGCCGTCCGCCGCGCGAAGCGCTGATCCGGGGCCGGGGAAGAAGCGATTTCCCATCCAGGCGACTTCCCCGTATTGTTGTGTTTACCGACGCGGGGTGGAGCAGCTCGGTAGCTCGCTGGGCTCATAACCCAGAGGTCGCAGGTTCAAATCCTGTCCCCGCTACTCAGTAGCCGAAAGGCCCGGAGGATCAGTCCTCCGGGCCTTTCGCGTTCCCGGCCTCATGGAGGCCACGGTCAGGGCACGAAGCGGTAACGCCAAGAGATTCCAAGATCCGGCAAATGGCGGCTCAAGCATACTGAGGAGAACTTCACCCGTTCGGCTGCGCTCCGTCGCGCCGGGTTAGGAAACTCCCATGCTGTCGAAGCGCCTTGCCAGCACTGCCGCGATCTGTCTGCTCCTCGCAGCGGGCACGGCCGCCTGTGGCGACAACAAGGACAAGGCCTCCGCCACCCCCAAGCTCGACACCGAGAAGCTGAGCGCCCAGGAGATCGAGAAGCAGGCCAAGGACGCGCTGGCCGGCGCCTCCTCCGTCAAGATCGTCGGCAATGTGGTCGACGGCGACGGGAAGATGGAGATCAGCCTGGCCCTCGACACCAAGGGCCAGTGCACCGGCTCGCTGAGCATGCCGGGCACCGGCAAGTTCGAGATCATCAGCGACGGCAAGGAGACCTACCTGAAGCCCGACAAGGACTTCTGGACGGCCGTCGCCGGCCCGGCCGGCGAAAAGGCCGCCGAGCTGTTCAAGGGCCGCTACCTGTCGGGCTTCCAGGGCGACCCGGACATGAAGGAGCTGACCACGGTCTGCAACCTCAAGGAGCTGAGCAAGAAGATCGTCGAGGACGACAGCAAGAAGAGCACGGTCGCCAAGGGCTCGGCCGGCACCGTGAACGGCGTCAAGACCTTCAGCCTCAAGTCGACCGGCCCGGACGGTCAGCAGGCCACCATCCACGTCGCCACCGAGGGCAAGTTCTACCCGGTGCGGGTCGAGCAGAACAAGGGCACGGAGACCGGTCAGACGGACTTCACCGACTTCGACAAGCCGCTCACCGTCCAGGCCCCGCCGGCCGACAACGTGATCGACTTCTCCAAGTTCAAGGACGAGCTCAAGAGCGCCTGAGCAGCGGCCGCGAATAATCCGTTGCCCCCCTTCCGGTGAGCTGCCTAAGGTGGTCGCACACTGAAAGGAGGTGATCCTGAGTTGAGTACCGTCAGGATGTGTGAGGTGGCTGCTCGCTAGAGCCGCCCCTGCCTGCGCAGGGTGGGGCCCCAGGCCTCCGGCAGGCGAAATCCCAAGCAGTCACCCGGCCCGTGGGCTCACCGGAACATCCCCGGTGCCTCGGCGCCCGGCCCGTCACACGGCCCGGCGCGGAGGAGCAGCCCACGGGCCGTCCGCGTTCCCGGAGCGTCTCCCGAGGCGTTTCCGGCCGTGCGCCCGTCGCACCGTCCGCGTTCCCGTCCCCCCGCCACGGCGCTAGAGTCGGCCCGGATTCCGGGGCGGATCGGTACGCACACAGGGGGTAGGCGATGGCGCGGACGCGACGGGGCGGAAGCGCGGCGATGCTGCGCACGGCACAGCGGACCGCGGCCGGAACGCTGCTCGGGGTGGGGGTGCTCGGGCTGCTGCTGTTCTCGCTCGGCCGGGAGCAGGCCTGGCAGGCGCTCGGCGGCGGACTGGTGATCTCCGGCGCCTCGGCGGTGCTCGGCGGCGCGCTGGGCTTCCTGTTCGGGGTACCCCGGGCGCGGGGCGGGACCGGAGCGGGCGAGCCGCAGGGCTCCTACGCGCCGAACACCAATCTGGAGCAGGTCTCGGACTGGCTGACCAAGGTGCTGCTCGGCGTCGGGCTGACCCAGCTGGGCTCGCTCGGCGAGCGGCTGCACCAGGTCGGTACGGCGCTGGCGCCCGCGCTGGGCGGCGAGCAGGGCGCGGTGCCGTTCGCGGCGGCGCTGGTCCTGTACTTCCTGGTGCTCGGCTTCCTGGCCGGCTGGCTGGTGACGCGGTTGACGCTGCCGCAGGTGCTCTCCGACGCCGATCAGGCGCTGGACCTCTTCCTGGCCGGCCAGGACCGGGACCGCCGGGGCGACAAGGTCGGCGCGGACGATCTGCGGGTACGGGCGATGCAGCACCTGGGGCTGCTGGGCGGCAGCGCGGACCAGGGCGACCGGCTGAGCCGGCAGCTGCCGGCCGGCGCGGCGGCCGGGCCGGAGAACGTGGTGGCCGAGGTCCGCTCGACGGCGCGGCGCTCGGCGCTGACGGCGGACCAGGTGCGGGAGCTGTTCGCGGACGGCTCCGAGGCCCAGCGGCTGCAGGCCCTGGCGCTGATGCAGGGCGACCCCGCGCTGGCCGACCTGCCGAGCGTGCTGGACGCGATCGAGCGGCCGCGCTCCGGTTTCGAGCAGTACCACGCGCTGCTGGCGGCCCGCGGCCTGCTCTCCCGGCTGCCCGCCGCCGGGGCACAGCGGCTGCGCGACGCGGTGGCCGGGCGGCTGGTGGCACCGGACGGCATCCCGTACGGGTCGGACCGCAGCTGGCTGGCGGAGAAGATACTGTCCCGCCTGGAGTCCGCGGTGTTCCTCCCCCAGCAGGCCGGCCCGGCGGAGCGGTCGCAGGCCCGGCAGGATCCGTAGCGGACGCCGCCGGACGGTGATCAGACGGTGAAGCGCAGTTCGGGGCGGTCCCAGCCGATCGGGGGGCGGGCGGGGAAGGTGCCGACGCGTTCGGCGCCCATCCTTCGGTAGAACTGCTCGGCGGGCGGGTGGGAGACCACGCGGACGCCGGTCACGCCCGCCTCCCGGGCGCGGCCGAGCATGTGCCCGATGAGCACCCGCCCGATGCCGAGGCCCTGCGCCTCGTCGGCGACGAACATCAGGTCCAGCTCCGGCGGGTCGAGGATCAGTGCGTAGAAGCCGAGCAGCCGGTCGCCCTGGGCGCCCGCGGCGAGGAAGACCTCGTGCTGGGCGAGGTACTCGGGCGTCACCCGGTAGCCGGCGATCATCGCGGCGTACTCGCCGTGATAGGTGCTGGAGGCCTGGATCAGCCCGGTGAGCCGCTCGGCGTCCGCCGCCCCGGCCCGCTTGATCATCGTCTCGGTCATGGCGATGAGTATAGGACCGAATGCCACTACTGACCATTACCTTTCCTGGTCACGGCGCCTGCGGTGATCTGCCGCCCGCAGGACGAGGACACGCCGGGTGAGGCCGTCCCCGGGGCGCGGGAAGCAGTCGATCTCACTGCTGATCCGGCGCTCGCCGAGGGCGTGACGCAGGGCGTCGAGGTGGGGGCAGCGGCGGCCGCGGCCGTCGTGCAGGGGATGGACCCGGACTTCGCCGTCGGGCGCGGTCACCCGGACCAGTTCGGTCAGCGCGGCCACCTGCCGAGCGGGGCCGAAGCGTTCGGGGTAGGCGAAGAGCAGGTACCCGCTGAGGGTGAGGGCGAAGGTGCCGTCCGTGAAGGGCAGCCGGGGCAGTTCGGCGGCCACGTACTGCTGCGGGTGGGCGGCGGCGTCGGCGGTGAACAGCCGGCACGCCCGGTCCCAGCTGCGCAGATAGCGGTCGTACGGGCGGTGGCGCGGCCTCGGGTACAGCTCGGGGCGGGCGGCCATCGCGGCGGCCATCGACGCCCGGGCGGCCCGGGCGGCCGCCGCGACCTCGGGGCCGGGCCGGGCGTACGCCGGGTCGGCGGCGATCACCCGGCAGCCCAGCCCGCGGGCCTCGGCGGCCAGACCGGAGGCGCCACCGGGGCAGTCGAGCAGCGGCCCGGGGAGGGCGGCGAGCCGGGCTCGGGTGAGGCCGAAGAGCCCGCAGTACTCGTCCAGCGGGCGGGAGGTGATCAGGATTCCGGCGGCGGCGGGGTCGGTGGACCTCCGCGGGTCGGCGAGGTCGGCCGGGTCGGGGAGCTCGGCGGCGGCCACCCGGCCATCCGAACACGGCCCGGCCCCGTCCGCATCCGGGGGACCGGGCACGAACGGGGCCGGGCGGCTCCGGGGTGGCGGCAGCGGGCCGGGCGGCCTGCCGGCGAGGCGGGCTCAGCGGCCGAGCAGGCCCCGGACGGCGAGCCGGTTGACGTTGGTCAGGCCGCGCACCAGCTGCGGGGTGAGGAAGACGAACAGCAGCCCGAGCAGCGAGACCCCGGCGATCTGCAGCGGCGACTGGACGTAGTAGACGTGCTCGACGCCGTGGCTGTCGTAGAAGTTGAAAAGCCGGTAGCCGGGCCAGTCGGTGTAGGTCGGGAAGACCCAGTGGTAGAGCGGGTAGAGCGTCAGGGACCAGCCGACCAGCAGGAACACCAGCGACATCGTGAAGCTGAAGACCGCCCACGGCAGCATCACCACCTGGTACAGCACGGCCTTCCACCCGGCCGCGTCCGCCAGCCGCGCGGTGACGGCGCCCCAGCTGCCCGGCCGGGCACGCCGCACCGGCGCCGGGCCCGGCACGTCCAGGGCCAGCATGCTGAGCGTCCGGGCCCGCTCCAGCCGGCCGAAGCCGCGGGCGCCGCTGGTCAGCGCGGCCAGCACCGGCAGGCCGAGGACGGTGACGAAGGTTCCCAGGCCCAGGGCGAAGAGCGTGACGGCGAAGGCGAAGCCCACGATGGCGACCGGCAGTCCGCTGAGCGTGAAGCCGATCTCCTTGTAGGTGTAGGAGGAGAACGGCGCCCGCCAGACGTACGGCGGCTCCTCGGTCCGGCGGGCCCGGGCGGGCCGGTGCTTCGGGTCGGCCTCGTCGGTGCCGTAGGTCCCGTAGGTGTCGCCGGAACCGTGGGAGTCGCGGCTGTCCTCGCGGTCGTACGCACCGCGCTGCATGCTGTGGCTGCTGCTCATGGCCGGGCCTCGGTCCTCGGTTCTGTGGTGGGGGCGTGTCCTGCTGACTCCTCAACCCTGTCAAAGCGCGGGCCCGGTGGACATCCGGCCCCCCGCCGAACAAGGGGTGGGGTTAACCCCCCGCCCGCTGCCCCGCCCCGGTCCCGGCCCCCGCCCACTCGTCCGCCAGCAGGGAGTACTGGAAGGAGTCGTACCAGGTGTCCCGCAGGTGGAGGTCGTGCCGGATCCGGCCCTCCAGCTGGAACCCGGCCCGGGTGAGCACCCGGCTGGAGGCGGTGTTGTCGACGTCGACCCGGGCGGCCAGCCGGTGCACGCCGAGCGTCCCGAACGCGAGGTCGCAGAGCAGCCCGGTGATCTCGCCCGCGTAGCCGTGGCCCCAGGTGTCGGGGCGCAGCGCGTAGCCGAGGACTGCGGAGCGGTGCTCCCCGAGGGTGAGGGCGGCGCTGCCGATCGGGGCGCCCCCGTCGGCGGGGTCGGCGGAGTCGGTGCCGTCCGCGCGCAGGGTGACGGCGAGCCGGTAGACCGTGCGTTCGTCCCGCAGGGCCTCCTCCAGGTACTGCGCCACCTGATCGGCACAGCTCTCCCGGTCGTACGGTCCGAAGGGGAGGTGGCGGGTGGCGACCGGGTCGCCGAAGACGGCGTACAGCGCGTCGATGTCGCCCGGGGTGTGGTGGAACTCGCGAATGGCCAGCCGGGGGCCGGTGAGTCGTACGGGGACCATGTCCGTCGACCCTACTCCGGCCCGGTCCGTCCGGTGGGCGGCCAGCGGCTACCGTCGAGGCTATGGAAGACGAAGACCTGCGGCTCGCCCCGCGCACCAAGGCCGCCGAACTGCTCGCCTGGGCGGAGGCGGAGGGCCGCGCGCCGGTGGCCGAGGAACCGCTGCGGACGGTGCTGGCGCTGCTGGAGCTGGGCGAGGGCAGGATGCACGACGGCTGGCCGGAGCTGACCTCGAACGCCGTGGAGCAGTTGCTCGTCGAGCGGCTCTACCTGTACGTCCAGCCCGCGCCGGAGGAGGATCCGCTGGCGTACGGCGAGGCGGTGCGGCTGCTGATCGACCGCCAGCGGGCGGCGAAGCGGCTGAACGCCAAGCGGCAGGAGCGGCTGCACGCGGAGGCCGAGTGGCAGGGCGAGGTGGCGGCCGGCCTGCTGCGGCGGGCGGACCTGGTGACCTGGCCCCGGCTGTACACGCTGCTGCTGCACGCCTACGGGGTGGACGTCGCGGACGAGGCGGCGGTGCGGGCCTGGCTGGAGGGGTTCCGGGAGCTGGCGGAGGAGGACCGGCTGGCCGCGTTCGCGGCGCTGGAGCCGGCCGGCTGGGTGGACGAGACGGCCGGTGAGGGCTGGGGCCCGGCCCGGGTGCTCACGGTCGGGATGGCCACCGACGGCGCCCGGCGGCTGCTGGAGCAGGGCCTGATGCGGCGCAGCTACCGCAACCTGGCGGAGCTGACCGCGCTCGGCCGGCCGATGCCGGACGAGCTGACCGGGGACTTCGGGGCGTTCGAGGAGGCGGCCGCCGAGGCGGCGCTGGAGCTGGCCGGCCGGTGGACGGTGCCGGGGCTGCCGCGGCTGCTGGTGGCGGAGTTCCCGGACCTGGCGCCGGAGCCGGGGCAGGAGGAGATCGACGCGTACCTGGCCGGGCTGCCCGACGGGGCCTGAGCCCTCCGGGTCCTGGAACGCGGAGGTGCCCCGGCCGCTGCTCGGACCGGGGCACCTCCGGGCGTCAGGGGGTGATGCCGCGCTGCTCGAACCAGGTCTCCGGGTCGACCGGGGCCCCGCCGCCGGGGCGGACCTCCAGGTGCAGGTGCGGGCCGGTGACGTTGCCGGTGGCGCCGACCTTGCCGATCTGCTGGCCGGGGACGACCTTGCCGGTGCCCTTGATGATCGAGGAGAGGTGGCAGTACCAGATCTCGGTGCCGTCGGGCAGCGTCTCGACGATCCGGTAGCCGTACGAGCCGGACCAGCCGGCCGAGGTGATGGTGCCCTGGCCGACGGCGTAGACCGGGGTACCGGTGGAGGCCGCGAAGTCCAGGCCGGTGTGCAGGTGGGCCCAGTAGGAGGCGCTCTGGCCGTAGTGGGCGGAGAGGTTGTAGTCGCGCACCGGCAGGTTGATGGCGGCGAGCTTGGCCCTCTCGGCCTCCTCGGCGGCCCGCTTGGCCTCCGCCTGCTGGGCGGCGCGCTTGGCCTCGGCCTCCTGGGCGGCCTGGACGCGGGCGTTCTCCTCGGCGGCGGTGCGCTGGCTGTCGGCCTGCTGCTGGATGCGGGCGGCGAGCGCGAGGCCGGGGTCGGCGGAGAGGGCGACCGGGGTCTCGTCCGGGGCCTCGATGGCCGGCGCGGCGGCCGGGGTGGCGGAGGCGAAGCCGGTGGCGCCGAGGGTGGCGGCCACGGCGGTGACGCCGAGCAGTGGAGCGGTGCCGCGGGCCTGGCGCGGCATCCGGTGCCGGTTGGCGTCGGCGGGCTGCGGGCCGGTCTCGTCCGCGGGGCCGCCGTAGCCGCCCTCGTGGGCGGCGGGCCGCGGGTGGTCGAGCAGCTGGGTGCCGGCGGCGGAGCCGGGCAGGTGTGCCGGAGAGTACGTCGACGCCACGGAGGCGCGCTCCTTTCCTTCCTTCGCGCCTACCGGGTTAGCTGACGGGTTCGGAGCAGGAAGGTCTCCTACGGCTGGGCCTGGGCCCGGCCGATTCACCCCAAGGAACGTGGTTCCCCGGCTCCCTGACCTGCCCGGGGGCGGGTCGTCGGGATTAGGCGACGGCGCACGGTGCCGTCTGGGTACGGCGTTGACAACCGCGCTGCGTTATCAAACGTTAATCCTAGGCGCCCCTGATTCCAAGCCATCCGTTCGGGACAACCGGATACAGCACGGGCACCACGCGACCCGATGGGCGTTTTGGGACGATTGACGACAACTGACACTACCGAACGTGATTGGACGTCAACGAACGACCCCCCATTTGAGTAGTTCTACTCATGTGCGTCCACTCGGGGCGCCGCCATCCTGACGCCATGAACGCACCGATGCAGTCCCGCACCACGGCCGCGTACCACGTCCAGGCCGTGCTCTCCTTCGCCCTGTCCGCCGCCGCCCTCGCGATCGGGATCGCCTACCTCCCGGTCGGGGGGTGGACCAGGGCCTTCCTCGGACTCGGCCTGCTCTACACCGTCACCTCCTCGTTCACCCTGGCCAAGGTGGTCCGGGACAAGCAGGAGACCAGCGAGATCGTCACCCGGGTGGACCAGGCCCGGCTGGAGAAGCTGCTCAGCGAGCACGACCCGTTCAAGGTGGAAGGGATCTGAGCGGGCACCACGGAACGGGCACCTCCGAAGCCGTCGCGCATCGATAGCTTGACGGCTAAGGCTATTAGCCTTAGCTTTATGGCTATCGGCAGCACCGCCGATGACACGCCCCGGCGGCCCGAGGAGACCCACGATGTCCGGCATCACCACCCCCACCACCCAGTACCTCGACGTCCCCGGCGGCCGGCTGGCCTTCGACGACACCGGGCGGGGCGACGGCACCCCGGTCGTCCTGCTCCCCGGGATGCTCGACAGCCGGGCCGCGTACCGGCACCTGCGACCGCTGCTGGTGGCCGCCGGCCGCCGGGTGATCACCATGGACCTGCGCGGCTTCGGCGAGTCCTCGATCGCCTGGGACGACTACTCGCCCGCCGCGGTCGCCACCGACGTCATCGCCCTGCTCGACCACCTCGGCATCCGGAGCGCCGTGCTGGTCGGCAACTCGTACACCGGCGCCACCGTGGTCAAGGCCGCCGGGGACGCACCCGGGCGGGTCGCCGGGATCGTCCTGCTGAACGCCTTCGTCGAGAACCCGCCGCCGAACCTGATGCAGCGCGCCGTGTTCGGCCTGATGGGCCCGCTGCTGACCTACGTCCCCGCCTCCTGGGGCCTCTACCACCGCAAGATGGCGTTCCCGACCGCCAAGCCGGCCGACTTCGACGCCTACGTGGACGGCCTGGTCGCCGCGCTGCGCACGCCCGGCCGCCGGACCGCCGTCCGGGGCCAGCTCCGCGGGGACTCGTCGCCGGTCGGCTGGACCGCTGCGGTGCGGTGCCCGGCGCTGGTCGTGATGGGCGCCAAGGACCCCGACTTCCCGAACCCGGAGCTGGTCGCCGACCGGCAGACGGCCGCGCTCGGGGCCCGCAAGGTGATGATCGAGGGCGCCGGGCACTACCCGATGGCCGACCACCCGCAGGCCACCGCCGACGCGCTGCTGCCCTTCCTCGCCGAACTCTCCTGAGCCCCGGCCCCCGCACCACACACCCCTGCCCCGCCCCACGAACCCCCGGAGACCGCGCATGCCCCGAGTAGGACTGACCCCCGACCAGGTCGTCGGCCACGCCCTCGCCCTCATCGACGAGCAGGGCCCCGAGGCCCTCACCCTGGCCGCCGTCGCCGGCCGGGCCGGCGTGGCCACCCCCTCGCTGTACAAGCACGTCAGCGGCGGCCTCGCCGAGCTGCGCCGGCTGGTCGCCGTCCGGGTCACCGAGGAACTGGCCGACCGCCTCGCCGAGGCCGCCCTCGGCCGCGGCGGCGACGACGCGGTGGCCGCCGTCCTGCGGGCCTACCACGCCTACGCCACCGAGCACCCGCACCGCTACAACGCGCTGCCGCAGGCCCCCCGGCCGGACGACGACCTGACCCGGGCGGCCGGCCGGCTGGTCGGGGTGATCGTCGCGGTGCTCCGCGAGTACGGGCTGGACGGCCCCGAGGCGATCCACGCCGCCCGCACCGTCCGCTCGGTGGCCCATGGCTTCGCCTCGCTCTCCATCGGCGGTGGCTTCCAGCTCGCGGAGGACCTCTCGGTCACCCAGGACCGTCTGATCGCGGTCCTCACCAGCGGCCTCCGCGACTGGCCGAAGGCCTGACGGGGCCGTCCGCGGGGGCGGACGGCCCCGCTCCGCGCCACCCCCGACCCGCCCGTTCGCACCCGCACGATGCCCCGGCCCGCGCCCAGCCCGTACCCAGCCCGCTCCCAGCCGGTCCCGTCCGACCGCCCCGCAGCGCCCGCCACCTGGCCGATCGGGCCCGAAGGACGTCTGATTGACGCCGTATTGACGGGATATTGACGAGATCCAGTCACTTGGCGAGATCCGTTCACACCTTCGTAGGATCATCACCCTAGAATTCGCGGCGTGACGATGACTCAGTGGTGTGCAACGGCAACCGGCGTAATCGCCGCCCTCGCCCTCGTGGCCGCCGCCCGCTACCGCGCGGTCTCCGCCACCCAGCGCCGCCGCGCCGACCAGCAGCGGCGCGACATCGCCCGGCTGACGGAGCGGCTCGACGCCGAACTGTCCCGGCGCGGCTCCGAACTGGCCGCCGTCCAGCAGGAGCAGGAGCTCAACGCCTCCACCCAGCGGGCCTTCCTCAGCGTGGCCCGCCGGATCCTCGTCATGGCCCACGACCAGCAGGCCCTGCTGGACGAGATGGAGCGCACCCACGACGACCCGGCGCTGCTGGAAGGCCTGCTCAAGGCGGACCACGCCGCCGCCCAACAGGCCCGGCTCGCCCAGACGCTGGCCGTCCTCTGCGGCGCCAGGGCCGGACGGCACTGGCCCGAGCCCGTCTCCCTGGAGGACGTGGTGCGCGGCGCCCAGTCGCGCATCCTGCCCTTCCAGCGGGTGGTGGTCCGCAGCCGGATCGAGACCGCCGTGGTCGGCGCCGCCGCCGAGGCGCTGATCCACGCCGTGGCCGAGCTGCTGGACAACGCCACCCGCTACTCCCCGCCCAGCACCCAGGTGTTCGTCACCCTGATGCCGGTGCACAACGGCGCCGTCGTCGAGATCGACGACGGCGGCGTCGGCATGCCCGAGCAGGCCGTCGCCAAGGCGGCCTCCGCCCTGGCCGGCGGCACCTCGCTGGAGGTCTCCCGCCTCGGCGAGGTACCGCAGTTGGGTCTCGCGGCGGTCGGCCGGCTCGCCGAGCAGTACGGCTTCCGGGTCACCCTCAGCTCGGCGCCGTCACCGTACGGCGGGGTGCGGGTGGTGGTGCTGCTGCCGAACGCGCTGCTCACCGAACCGCTGCCGCCGACCGTCCCGGGCCTGGGCCCGGACGACCGGGCGTTCACGGCCGGCCCCCGCCAGGCCGTGCCTCCCCCGTACCCGTACCCGTCCGTGCACGGCTCCGGGCACGGCTCCGTGCACCCGCTGCTGGAGACCCCGCCGGCCGGTCCGCTCCCCGAGGCCGGTCCCACCCCGCCGCCCCTGCCCCGCCGGAGCCACCGGCGCGACCGCGGCAACCGCACCGCCCAGGGCACCGCCCCCACGCCCCCGCCCACGCCTCCGTACCGCTCGGCCCGGGAGGCGCAGGCGTTCATGGCGATGTTCCAGGCCGGCACCGCCAGCGGCCGCTCGGCGGTCCGGGCCCGGGTCCAGGCCCAGGCACAGCCCGACCCTTCCCTTCCCGTTTCCCCCCGACTTCCCCAGCGCTCCGGAGAGTTCCATGACCACCACCCCTGATCTCGGCTGGCTGCTCGCCGACATCATCTCCGTCCCCGAGGTCCAGCACGCCGTCGTGGTGTCCAACGACGGCCTGGAGATCGGCCGCAGCGCGGGCATCGTGCGTGAGGACGCCGAGCGGCTCGCCGCCGCCTGCTCGGGCCTGCAGTCCCTGGCCCGCGGGGTCGCCCAGGGCTTCGGCGGCCAGGGCAGCGCCACCCGCCAGATCATCATCGAGTACGGCGGCGGGTACCTCTTCATCGTCGCCGCCGGAGCCGGCGCCCATCTGGCCGTGGTGACCGGCGAGGCCGTGGACGCCGGTCTGGTCGCCTACCAGATGCAGGTCCTGGTCGAACGGATCGGCAGCCACCTCACCAGCCCGCCGCGCGTCGACCACGCGGCGGGGGGACAGCGGTGAGCGGGCCGGTCCGGCCCTATGTGATCACCGGTGGCCGCAGCCGGCCCACCCGGGCCGCACTCGCCATCGAGAGCCTGGTCAGCGCGTTACCCGACCGACCCGAACTCCCCGAGGACGCGCTGCTCAACCGCGAGCACCAGCGCATCCTGGACCTCTGCCGCAGACTGCTCTCGGTCGCCGAGGTCGCCGCCCACCTCGCCCTGCCGCTCGGCGTCGTCAAGGTGCTGGTCGGCGACCTCTGGGACCTCGGCGCCGTCCAGGTGCTCCCACCCGTACCGCAGGCCGAACGCCTGCCCACAACCCTTCTGGAAGAGGTGCTCGTTGGCCTCCGCCAACTCCGCTGAAGCCCCGGCCGACCTGCCCGCCGAGCCGCAGTACCTGCCGTCCTCGGTCCAGGGCGCGGTGAAGATCCTGGTCACCGGCCCGTTCGGGGTGGGCAAGACCACCCTGGTCGGCTCGCTCAGTGAGATCACCCCGCTGCGCACCGAGGAGACCATGACGGCCGCCAGCAGCGGCATCGACGACCTCACCGGGCGCGGCGACAAGACCACCACCACCGTCGCCCTGGACTTCGGCCGGATCACGCTCAACGCCCGGCTCGCCCTGTACCTCTTCGGCACCCCCGGGCAGCAGCGGTTCTGGCCGCTCTGGGACGACCTGTCGCGCGGCGCGCTCGGCGCCATCGCCATGGTCGACCTGCGCCGCCCGGACGAGAGCTTCGACGTGCTCGGCCGGCTGGAGGAGCAGCGCATCCCGTTCGCGGTGGCGGTCAACACCTTCCCTGGCACGCCGAGTTACCCCGAGGACGAGCTGCGCTCCGCCCTCGACCTGCTGCCCGAGGTGCCGATCCTGTACTGCGACGCACGCGACCGGCGGGCCGCCTACGACCTGCTGATCGACTTCGTCGACCATCTGCACTCCACCGCCGTACTGGAGCTCCAGCGATGACGACTCCCGATCCCGGCAGGGCCGTTCCGGCCTCCCCCGGGCCTTCGCAGGCCGGGCCCCCGCCGGGCTGCCCGATGCACGTCGCGGGGGGCGGCGGCATCCCCGCGGGAGTCCCGCCCACCCCGTTGTACGGCGCCGCCGTCGCCGACGACCCGCACGGCCACTACTCCCGGATGCGCGCCCGGTACGGCCCGGTCGCGCCGATCGAGCTGGAGCCCGGGGTCGAGGCCTGGCTGGTGATCGGCTACGCCGAGCTGCTCGAACTCACCCGCAACGAAGCGCTGTTCTCCAAGGACTCGCGCCGCTGGAAGGTCCCCGCCGAGGGCCGGCTCGCCCCCGACTCACGGCTGCTGCCGATGACCTCGTGGCGGCCCACCCTGCTCAACCTGGACGGCGCCGAGCACCAGCGGCTGCGGGCCGCCGTCGCCGACACCCTCGCCCAGATCGACCACCGCCAGCTGCGCGAGACCACCGAGGCCGCCGCCAACGCCCTGATCGACAGCTGGGGACCGGACGGCACCGCCGACCTGATCGCCCAGTACGCCCGCCGGCTGCCGCTGCTGGTCTTCACCCAGCTGCTCGGCCTGCCCGCCGAGGCCGGCCCCCATCTCATCGAGCTGATCAGCCACTTCGTGGACAGCAGCAGGGACTCGGTGCGGGCCAACGCGGAGTTCCAGGCGCTCCTGGTCGACCTGGTCCGGCGCCGCCGCGCCACACCCGGCGCCGACCTCACCTCCTGGCTGCTGGCCCACCCGGCCGCGCTGACCGACGAGGAGGCCGTGCACCACCTGGTGGTGATCCTGGTCGCGGGCAACGAGACCGCCATCAACTGGACCGGCAACACGCTGCGGCTGCTGCTCACCGACCGCCGCTTCCGGGCCACCCTCACCGGCGGCCGGCTCACCGTCGCCGACGCGCTGGAGGAGGTGCTGTGGCGCGACCCGCCGACGCAGAACTTCCCCGGCCGGTGGGCGACCGGCGACACCGTCCTCGGCGGCCAGTACATCAGCGAGGGCGACATGCTCGTCCTCGGCCTGGCCGCGGCCAACGCCGATCCGGCCGCCCAGGGCAACGCGTCCAGCGTGCACGGCGCCCTCGGCGGCAACCGGGCCCATCTGGCGTGGGGCGCCGGCAAGCACGTCTGCCCCGCCCAGCAGCCGGCCCGGATCATCGTCGAGACCGCCGTCGAGACCCTGCTGCACCGCCTGCCGGATCTCCAGCTCGCCGTCCCCGCAGGAGAACTGTCCTGGCGGCCGTCCCCCTGGTCGCGCGCCCTGGTCAGCCTGCCGGTGCTCTACAGCGCCTTCACCCCGCCCCGCCCGCCAGCCCCCGAGAGGCCCGCATGGACACCGCCGACGACCGCCAGCCCGTCAGACTCGACCCCTTCGGACGCGACCAGCACGGCGAGAACGCCCGACTCCGGGAAGCCGGCCCGGCGGTCCTGGTGGAACTCCCTGGCGGGGTGGTGGTCTGGGCGATAACCCACCACGACACCCTCCAGGAACTGCTCGCCGACCCGCGCGTCGGCAAGAACCCGCAGCTCTGGAGCACCTTCACCGAGAACCGCCTGCCCCAGGGCTGGCCACTGCTGAACTTCGTCACCGTGCCGGGCATGGTCACCGCCGACGGCGAGGACCACCGGCGGCTGCGCGGCCTGGTCAGCCAGGCGTTCACCCCGCGCCGGATCGCCGAGCTCCAGCCCGCCGTCGAGGCCAGGACCACCGCGCTGCTCGACCAGGTCGCCCTTCTGGAAGGCGACTTCGACCTGCGCGAGCACTTCGCCTACCCGCTGCCGATGCAGGTCATCGGCGAGCTGCTGGGCCTGCCGCCGAAGCAGCAGGACGAGCTGCACGAGCTGTCCGACACCATGGTCTCCAGCTCGGCGACCCCCGCCGCCGCCGTCGCCGCCCAGCAGGGCCTCCAGGCGCTGCTCGCCGGGCTGGTCGAGGCCAAGCGCGCCCGGCCCGGCGACGACCTCACCACCGACCTGATCGCCGCCCGGGAGTCCGACGACCGGCTCAGCGAGCGCGAGCTGGTGGGCACCCTGCTGCTGATGCTGGTGGCCGGGCACGAGACCACGCTCAACCTGATCACCAACGCCGTCCGCGCCCTGCTCGCCAACCCCGAGCAGCTGCGGCTGGTGCTGGACGGCGAGCAGCCCTGGTCCGCGGTGGTCGAGGAGACGCTGCGGTACGACTCGCCGGTCGGGCAGTTCCCGCTGCGCTACGCGATCGAGGACATCGTCGTCGGCGACGTGGTGATCCGGCGCGGCGAGGCGCTGCTCGCCTCGTACGCGGCCGCCGGCCGGGACGCCGGGCACTACGAGGACGCCGACCGCTTCGACATCACCCGGCAGCCGAACCGGCACCTCTCGCTCGGCCACGGTCCGCACTTCTGCCTCGGTTCGGGCCTCGCCCGGCTGGAGGCGGAGACCGCGCTGCGGTCGCTGTTCGGCCGTTTCCCCGGGCTGGCCCTGGTGGAGGGGACGGCGCCGGAGCCCATCGGCTCGTTCGTCAGCAACAGTGTGCGGACGCTGCGCGTCACGGTCTGAGCCGGCGGAGCCGCCCGCACCGGGCGACCGGCGTGCGCCCGGGTGCCCACGCGGTGGGGTGAACCGGGTGACCTGAGGGCGGCCGGGGTCGTTGGCGTTTCATGAAGAAACTCGCGACCCTGGCCGCCCTCACCATGGCGGGCCTCGCCCTGGCCACCCCGGCCGCGTCCGCGGCCTCCGCGACGTCCGCGGACGCCCTCGACGGCCTGTCCAGCGGCCTCGACCTCTCCCCCGGCGACCTCGTCCTCCGCGAGGCGGGCAAGCTCCCGCTGGTCGGCCACGCGGCGCAGGAGGTGGAGGCCATCGGCACCAACCAGATGTCCCACCCCGGCCTCAGCGGGCAGATCGGCTGAGGCCGGCGCCCCCTCCCCCGCGCGGCGCCCTCGCCGCCGCCCTCGCCCGCGGTGCCGCTCAGCCCTCGGCGAGGGCGTTCAGCTCCTGGTAGGTGAGCCCGCCGTCGAGGGCGCCGTACGTGCCGCTCGCGTACACCTCCTCGGCGGCGCGGCGCACCGCCGCGTACGCCACCCTGGCCAGGCCCGGCCCGAGGCTGACCCGGGCCACGCCGAGCTTCGCCAGCTCCGGCACGGACGGCGAGCCCGGTCCCGCGACGACGTTCAGCGGTGCGGGGACGGCCGCGACCAGGGCGGCGATCGTCTCCGGGTCGGCGACACCGGGCACGAACACCCCGTCCGCCCCCGCCTCGACGTAGGCGCGCAGGCGGCGGACCGCCTCGTCCAGCCGGCCGGCCGGGTCGCCGATCCCGTGCAGGAACACATCGGTGCGGCCGTTGACGAACAGGTGCACACCGGCCGCGTCGGCCGCCGCCCGGGCCGCCGCGATCCGCTCGGCCGCCTCGGCGGCGGTCCGGTCCCCGTCCTCCAGGTTGACGCCGACCGCGCCGGTGGCGAGCAGCGCGGTGATCGTCTCGCCGACCCCGGCCGCCGTCGCCGCGAAACCGCTCTCCAGGTCCGCCGTGACCGGCAGCTCCACCGAGCGGACGATCAGCGCGGTCTGGGCGAGCACCTCGTCCCGGTCCGCCGCCTCGCCGTCCGCGTAGCCGAGCGCCCAGGAGACGCTCGCGCTGGCCGTCGCGACGGCCGTCGCCCCGGCGGCGGCGACCAGCCTGGCGCCGGCCGCGTCCCACACATTGGCGAGCACCAGGGGCTCGCCGGGGCGGTGCAGGGTGTGGAGGAGCCGGGCCTTCTCCTGCTGGTTCGTCGTCATGTCCGCTGCTCCCCCGGCCTACTTGGCGGCCGGGCTGAGGCGGGAGGTGACGCCGATCCGGTTCCAGGCGTTGATGGTGACGATCAGCGCGATCAGCTGGGCCAGCTCGGCCTGCTCGAACTGCGCGGCGGCCTCCTGGTAGACGGCGTCCGGCACATGACCCTGGGTCAGCAGCGTGACCGACTCGGTGAGCGCCAGCGCGGCCCGCTCCCTGGCGGTGAACCAGGGGGTCTCCCGCCAGGCCGGGAGGGAGAGCAGCCGGTGGTCCTGCTCACCGTTCTTCACCGCGTCGGTGGAGTGCATGTCGATGCAGAAGGCGCAGCCGTTGATCATCGAGGCGTGCACCTTGACCAGCTCGGCCAGCTTCGGGTCGACGCCCTGCCGGGAGGCGCGCTCCAGACCGGCCATCGCCCGGTAGAAGTCCGGGGCGAGGTCGGGCAGGGAGAGCCGCTGCTCGGGGGCGGGGACGGTGGCGTTCTCGTTCGTCGTCATGGCCACCAGCCTAGGGGCGGAGTGGACCACATCCCTGGTTCATTTGAACCACGAAACCTCGGGCCACTTGGGGTCGGCCCCGGGCCGCCCGACCGGATCCGGCCGACGCTTCCCGGTCCGGCCGAGTGTGGCACGGCGGCCCCGGAAAAGGGAGGGTACAGACCGGTCCGAACGACGAACGGGCGTGCGAGGATCGCAGGCAGGGCGGCACCGCCGACCGCCCGGAGTCCAGGGCAGGGGGCCGGTCCATGTGTACGGCGTTCGTCAGCATCGAGCCGTCGTCGGCCGTGCCGGTCCTGCTGCTCTCCGTACGGGACGAGTACGCCGGCCGGCGGTGGCTGCCGCCGGACCGCCACTGGCCCGCGCGGCCGTCGCTGGTCGGCGGCCTGGACCTCGCGGCGGGCGGCACCTGGCTCGCGGTCGACCCGGGCGCCCCGGACCGGCCGGCGGCCGCGGCCTGCCTGCTGAACGGCTTCGGCGCGCCGGCCCCGGCGCGGGCCCGCCTGTCGCGCGGGAAGCTGCCCCTGATCGCCGTCCGGGAGGACGGCCTCGACCGGCTCGACCTGGCCCGGTACGACCCGTTCCACCTGGTCCTCGTCCGGTCGGCCGGCGCCCGTGTGCTCAGCTGGGGCGGCACCGGGCTGGAGGACCGCGAACTGCCGGCCGGCCTGAACGTGGTGCTCAACGACGGGCTGGAGGGGGAGGCGGAGAGCCGCACCACCTCGGAGCTGATCCGCACCCTGATGGCCGCCCGGGCCGCCCGCTTCCGGGCCCGGTTCGAGGCCGCGGTGCGGCCCGAACCGGGCGAAGGGTCCACCGGGGCGGCATGGGGTGCGTGGCTGCCGGTCGTCTCCGGCGACGGCCTGCCGCTGGACGATCCGGCCGCCCTCGTCCAGCGCCGCGAGTTCGGCGACGGGCGGATCTGGGGCTCGTCCTCGATCTCCCTGCTCGCCTTCGGACCGGGCGGCGTGCGGTACGACTTCGGCCCGGCCCCGGTACCGGACGGCGGCGCCTGGCGCCGGATCCCCCTGGACGGGTGACCCACCGGGCGGCGCGTCCGGCGGTGACACGTCCGGCGGCGGCAGCGCGGTGCGCCTGCCGGTCCGACCACTACTCCTCCGCCGCCAACCCACCCAGGAGACGGGCCAGTTCACGCGACCCGGAGAACATCGGCCAGTGACCGGTGTCCAGCTCGACCAGCCGCCAGTGCGCGCTCTTCAGCAGCTCGGCCACGTCGGGGTTCGGCTCGGCGCCGTCGAGCAGGCACTTGACGTACGTCGCCGGCAGCGCGGTGAGCGGGCCCGCCAGGACGGCCGGCTCGGTGAGCGTGGCGCCCGGATGCGGGGTCGAACCGGCCACGATCCGCTCGATCTGCTCGGCGGTGAGGCCCTGGCCCGCGTAGTCGGGCGCGGTCAGGGGCGCCCAGAAGCCGCCGTTCGCGGCGATCGACGCCTCCACCTCGGCCCGGCCGTCCGGCCAGCCCGAGACGAACGACTCGCCGTCCGCGGGCACGTTGGCGTCGACGAACACCACCTGCGCCAGCCGGTCGCCGATCCGCTCGGCGGCCTGCCCGACCGGGATGCCCGAGTAGCTGTGCCCGACCAGGACGACGCCCCGCAGGTCGAGCCGCTCGACCTCGTCGACGATGTCCCGCACATGGGCCTGCTGCCCGGCCGCCCCGCCGCGCCTCTCCGCGAGGCCGGACAGCGTCAGCGAATGGACGGTGTGCCCGGCCGCGCGCAGGTCGGCCGCCACCTCGTCCCACGCCCACGCTCCGAGCCACGCGCCTGCCACGAGTACATAGTTCGCCATGGCCGCACCCTGGCGACGGGGTCCGACGATCCCCGCGCCCAGGCCCCGGCCCGTTACGGTGGGCCGAGATCAGTGACACCGGCCCGAAGGAGTACCGGATGCCCCATCACATCGACCACGACCTGGCACTGCTGACCGGGTTGTGGGAATCCTGGGCCGAGCGCGGCGCGGCACTGGACCCCCAGGGGTGGGGCCGGCCGACCCGTCTGCCCGGGTGGTCGGTGCAGGACCTGTACGCCCATGTGGCGCCCGACCCGGCGCAGTTCGCGCAGCTGCGGGGGGCCGTGGCGGACGCCCCGGCGGCGGTGGACAGCGGCGCGGGCATCCTGCGCGCCTACAACCGGCCCGGCGGGCTGGCGCACACCGCGGCGGAACGGATCGCCGAGAGCGCCCGGCAGACGGCCGGGGCGACCGAACCCGCCGCGCTGGTGGCCCGGTTCGCCACCGAGGGCCCGGCCGCACTCGCCGCGATCGCCGACCTGCCACCCGCCACCGTGATCGCCCACCCGCTGCTCGGCGCGGTGACGATCGGCGCGCTCCGCGAGGTGGCGGTGATGGAGGCGACCGTCCACCTGCTCGACCTGATCGCCGCGATCGGCGGCCCGCCCCCGGCCACCGCCGCCCTGCACGCCACCCGTACCCTGCTCGCCGAAGTGGCCGACCCGGTCGCCTTCATCGAGGCCGCCACCGGCCGCACGGACACCCCGGTCCTCCCGGTCGTCCGCTGAGATCCGCCGAAATCCGCTGAGGCCCGCGCCGGACCGGCTGCCCGGCGGCCGGCGTCCGCGGGAGGAACGATAATTCCCGTACGGACAGCACGCCCGCACGGAACGGCCCCCATGACCACCTCCTGGACCGCCTTCGGCGGCGATCTGCACCTCGACCTCACCGAGCGGCGGGCCGCCGGAGCCGGCCTGCGGGCGGCGCTGGAGGAGGCGCTGCGGGAGGCCGTGCAGGACGGACGGCTGGCGCCCGGGACGCGGCTGCCGTCCTCGCGGGCGCTCGGCGAGGACCTGGGGATCGCCCGGAACACCGTGGTCGAGGCGTACGGGCAGCTCAGCGCCGAGGGGTGGCTCACCTCGCGGCAGGGCTCGGGCACCACGGTGGCCGAGCGGGCCGCCCCGCGCCCCGGCCACCGGACGGCGGGCGCCCGGCAGGACCGCCGCCCCGCCCGGCACGACCTGCTGCCCGGGCGGCCGGACGTCTCGCTCTTCCCGCGCGGCGCCTGGCTGACGGCCACCCGGCGGGCGCTCGCCACCGCACCGCACGAGGCGTTCGGATACGGCAGCCCGCTCGGCCGGATCGAGCTGCGGGAGGCGCTGGCCGACTACCTCGCCCGGGTCCGTGGGGTCCGCACCGACCCCGACCACCTGTTGATCTGCGCCGGCTTCACCCAGGGCCTCGGCCTGCTCTGCGCCGCCCTGCGCGAGCGCGGCGCCCGCACGATGGGTGTCGAGGCGTACGGGCTGCCGCCGCAGCTCGCCGTCCTGCGGGCCGCCGGGCTGGCCGCGGCGCCGCTGCCGCTGGACGAGTCGGGCGCCCGGACCGACCTGCTGGGCCCCCGGTGGAGCGCCGTCCTGCTCACCCCGGCCCACCAGTTCCCGACCGGCGTACCGCTGGCCCCCGAGCGCCGGGCGGCGGCCGTCGCCTGGGCCCGCGAGCACGACGGGTACGTGATCGAGGACGACTACGACGGCGAGTTCCGCTTCGACCGGCAGCCGCTCGGCGCGATGCAGGCGCTCGACCCCGAGCGGGTGGTGTACGCGGGCACCGCGGCCAAGAGCCTCGCCCCCGGCCTGCGACTGGCCTGGCTGGCACTGCCGGACGCGCTGGTCGAGCCGGTGGCCCGGCAGAAGCGGCTGGCGGACGGCATGTCCCCGGTGCTGGACCAGCTCACCCTCGCCGAGCTGATCACCTCCGGGACGTACGACCGCCACATCCGCCGCTGCCGGCTGCACTACCGGCGCCGCCGGGACCGGCTGGTCGCGGTGCTCGCCGAACGCGCCCCGCACGTCCGGGTGACCGGCATCGCCGCCGGGCTGCACGCCGTCCTGCGGCTGCCGCCCGGGTCCGTCCCGGAGACGGAGCTGCTGGCCCGCGCCGAGGCCGCCGGGCTGGCCCTCACCGGCCTCACCTGGTGCCTGGCCGACCCGGCGGCGGCCCCGGACGCCCCGCCCGCCCTGGTGGTCGGGTACGCGACCCCGCCCGAGCACGCGTTCCCGGCGGCCCTGGACGCACTCTGCGAGCTGGTGCGGACCTCCGCCCCCGGCGGGCGGGCCTGAGGAATTCCACGGCGGGCATCGGGGTTTCCGAACGTCAGGAGTCTTCAGTGGAGGGGGCCTTCATGACCGGTGTCGCCGTCATCGGCGCGGGCAGCGTCGGCAGCAGCCTCGCCCGGGCGTTCCACGCCGCCGGGCTGGGCGTCGTCCTCGGCGCGCGCGACCCGGCCGCCGTACCCGACGGGCCGGTGCGGGCGGTCGGTATCGCCGAGGCGCTCGCGGGCGCCGGCACCGTGGTGCTGGCCGTGATGGGCACGGCCGTCGAGGAGCTGCTCACCGAGCACGGCGGCGCGCTCGCGGGGGCCCTGGTCGTCGACGCCACCAACCGGATCGGCGAGGGCGGCGTGCTGCACAGCGCGGACACCGTGGCCCGGCTGGCCCCCGGCGCCCGCTACGCGCGGGCGTTCAGCAATGTCGGGGTGGAGCTGTTCGACCGCCCGCTGTTCGACGGCGTGCCCGCCGACCTGCTGTTCTCCTCGTCCGAGGCCGACCGCTCGGCCGTCGAGCGGCTGATCACGGCGGTCGGCCTGCGCCCGGCGTACGTCGGGCCGGACCAGTACGACGACCTCGATGCCTCGCTGCGCCTCTGGTACCGGCTGACGCAGGTCCGGGGCGGCGGACGCCATCTGGGGTGGCGCATCGTCTCCGGTTGAGGGCGCGGCTACTTGTTCCGGTTGCCCAGCTCGAACAGCAGCATGATGAAGCCCGCGAAGGCGTGGGTGGCGACCATGTAGATCAGCACCCGGATGCCGACGCGGCGGTTGGCCCACTTGCCGGCGTCGACGGTCTTCGGCGCGACGGCCGGGACGACCGGCGCGGCGGGATCGGCGACGGCCGCGGTGGCCGCTGCGGTGGCTGCGGTGGTGGTGGGATCAGCCATGGGAGATCTCCTCCAAGATTTCTGACGGTGGGTCAGTGCGGTGCTACAGGGCCGCCGCCGAGGCAGAGTTCGCCGCCGGGGCTCTGCAGCAGGGTGTGCACGAAAAGCAGCTCCACCCCGTCCGCCGAGTCGGCGGCGATGCAGTGCGGGGTGAGCGAGTCGAAGTGCGCGGAGTCGCCCTCCGCGAGCAGGTGGACGCGGTCGCCGAGGGTCAGCTTCAGCCGGCCCTGAAGGACGTACAGCCACTCCTCGCCGGGGTGCACCCGGACGACGGTGTCCTGGACGCCCGGGGGGACATGGACCCGCAGCGCCTGCATCGCCCGGCCGGGCGCGCCGGCCCGGCGGTAGCCCCAGCCGCCCGCGCGGCCGGGTTCGATCACGCCGCCGCGCACCACCGGGTCCGGCTCGACCATGGCCTCGCCGAGAAGTCCGGAGACGGAGGTTCCGTAGGCCCGGGCGAGACCGAGCAGGACGGGCAGCGAGGGCTGCCGCCTGCCGGTCTCCAGTCGGGACAGATAGGCTGGTGAGAGACCGATCCGGCCGGCGGCGACCTCCAGCGTGAGGCGGCTGCTGAGCCGGTGCTCCCGCAGCCTGGCGGCAAGGCCGGCCACCTCCTGGTCGTCGAGCTGCTCGCCAGGGGTGGAGTGGCCGGTCGGGCTGGTGGTCATGTGACCAGTGGACACCCGCCGTGCCGCAGGGGCAAGAAACTTGCCTCAGAGGCAAATCTCCCCGAGAGCCGCCCCGGTGGCCCGGGTACCCCGGAACGGCCGGGAAAGATCCTCGGGCGCTACGGCCGCGGAATGTTGCGCAGGTTGCTGCGGGCCAGATCGATCATGCGCCCGACCCCGCCGGAGAGCACCGTCCGGCCGGCCGCCAGCGCGAACCCCTTCAGCTGGGCGGCGGTGATCGCCGGCGGGATGGACAGCGCGTTCGGGTCGGTGACCACGTCCACCAGGGCCGGCCCCGGGCGCTCCAGCGCCTCCGTCAGCACCTCCCGGACCCGCGCCGGGTCGGTGACCCGCTTCGCCGGGATGCCGATCGCCCGGGCGATCCCGGCGTAGTCCACATCGCCGTTGTCGATCTCCGACTCTGGGTAGCCGGAGACCAGCATCTCCAGCTTGATCATGCCGAGTGCGCCGTTGTTGAAGACCACGGTCTTCACCGGCAGCCGGTGCTTGACCACCGTGAGCAGCTCGCCGAGCAGCATGGAGAGGCCGCCGTCGCCGGACATCGAGATCACCTGCCGCCCCGGGCAGGCGAGCTGGGCGCCGATCGCGTGCGGCAGCGCGTTGGCCATCGAACCGTGCAGGAACGAGCCGATCACCCGGCGGCGCCCGTTGGGCTGGAGGTAGCGGGCGGCCCAGACGTTGTTCATCCCGGTGTCCACGGTGAACACCGCGTCGTCGGCGGCCACCTCGTCCAGCACCGAGGCCACGTACTCGGGGTGGATGGGCAGGTGCTTCTCGATGTCCCGGGTGTAGGCACCGACCACGTCCTCCAGGGCGCGGCAGTGCTTGCGCAGCAGCTCGTCCAGGAAGCTCCGGTCGTCCTTGGGCTCCAGCAGCGGCAGGACGGCCCGCAGGGTGGCCGAGACGTCCCCGTGGACGGCGAGTTCGAGCGGGGTGCGGCGGCCCAGCCGGGTGGCGTCGTGGTCCACCTGGACGGTGCGGGCCTGCGGGAGGAAGGAGTCGTACGGGAAGTCGGTGCCGAGCAGCAGCACCAGGTCGGCGGAGTGCAGCGCGTCGTGGCAGGAGCCGTAGCCGAGCAGGCCGCTCATGCCGACGTCGTACGGGTTGTCGAACTGGATCCACTCCTTGCCGCGCAGGGAGTGCCCGACCGGTGCGTGCAGCGCGGCCGCGAGCTCCATCACCTCGCTGTGCGCCCCGCGCACGCCCGCGCCGCAGAACAGGGCGACCTTGCGGGCCGAGTTGAGCGCGCGGGCGAGGGCCTGCACCTGGGACCAGGGCGGCGCGGCGACCGCCTGCTCGGTGAGGAAGTGGCTGGTGCCGGTCGGTCCGGCGGCGGGCAGCGCCGCGACGTCCCCGGGAAAGACCAGCACCGAGACGCCGTGGGCGCCCAGCGCGTGCTGGATCGCCACCCGCAGCAGCCGGGGCAGCTGGGCGGGCGTGGAGACCATCTCGCACCAGCTGCTGCAGTCGGTGAACACCCGCTCGGGGTGGGTCTCCTGGAAGAACCCGGTGCCGATCTGGCCGGACGGGATGTGCGAGGCGAGCGCCAGGACCGGCAGACCGCTGCGCTGGGCGTCGTAGAGGCCCTGGATCAGGTGGGTGTTCCCGGGACCGCAGGAGCCGGCGCAGACCGCGAGCCGGCCGCTGAGCTCGGCCTCGGCGGCCGCCGCGAAGGCGCCGGCCTCCTCGTTGCGTACGTGGGTCCAGCTGATGCCCTCGGCCCGGCGGATGGCGTCCACCACCGGGTTGAGGCTGTCGCCGACCACCCCGTAGACCCGCTCCACCCCGGCCTGCCGGAGCACCTCCACCATCTGCTCGGCCACACTCACCACGGGGGTTCTCCTTCACCGGCCACCGGTTGCCACGGGACACCAGCACCCTCGGCGGTCCGGGCCCGCCCCGCACCCGGGGCGGGCCCGAACGGGTGAGCACGAGCCGCCGCTCCTCCCCGCCTCCCCACCGCTCGGCGGCCGTTACCGCTCCGCCGCTACTCCGCCGCGAGGTGGTCCGGTCCCGGGCCGAGCTTGCCCGCCGCCACGCCGGCCTGCGGCTGCCGCCGGGCGGGTTCGCGGCCCGGCGGCTGGACGCAGCGCTCCTGCCCCGGCGGCACGGTGATCGGGACGGTGACCGGCGTACCCGCCTTGACCTGCACCGCCTCACCGTCGTGCCGCAGGTGGATCAGCTCGCCCCGGCGCAGCGTGTACGTCGTCCCCTCGTGGGTGATCCGCACCCCGAGCAACTGGCCGCGGACCATCAGCGAGAAGCTGAGCCGCATCAGACCGGCCGGCAGCCGGGGCCGGAAGGAGAGCGCCTCGCTGTGGTCCCGCAGCCCGCCGAACCCGGCGACCAGCGCGATGCAGGCCCCGGCGAGCGAGGCCATGTGCAGGCCGTCGCGGGTGTTGCCGCCGAGGTCGTGGAGGTCCATCAGGGCGGCCTCGGCGGTGTAGTCGTACGCGAGGTCGATTTGCCCGACCTCGGCGGCGATCACCGCCTGGGTGCCGGCGGAGAGCGAGGAGTCGCGGACGGTCAGCCGCTCGTAGTAGGCGAAGTTGCGGGCCTTCTGCTCGTCGGTGAAGGCGTCGCCGCGGACCTGCATGGCGAGCACCAGGTCGGCCTGCTTCACCACCTGTTTCCGGTACAGGTCGAAGTACGGATAGTGCAGCAGCAGCGGGTAGTTCTCCGGTGGGGTGCCGTCGAAGTCCCAGAGCTGGTGGTCGGTGAAGCCGTCGGCCTGCGGGTGGACGCCGAGGTTGGTGTCGTACGGGATGTACATCGCGGCGGCGGCGTCCCGCCAGGCGGCGGTCTCCTCGGTGTCCACGCCGAGCGCGGCGGCCTCGCGCGGGTGCCGGCCGGCGGCCTCGGCCGCGACCCGCAGGTTGGTCTGCGCCATCAGGTTGGTGAAGATGTTGTTGTCGGCGACGGCGCTGTACTCGTCCGGGCCGGTGACGCCCTCGATGCGGAACTTGCCGGCGGCGTCGTGGTGGCCGAGCGAGCGCCACATCCGGGCCGTCTCGACCAGCAGTTCGAGCCCGTACTCGCGCTCGAACTCGACGTCCCCGGTGGCCCGTACGTACCGGGCGACGGCGACCGCGATGTCCGCGCCGATGTGGAACGCCGCCGTGCCGGCCGGCCAGTAGCCGGAGCACTCCTCGCCGCGGATCGTCCGCCACGGGAACACCGCGCCGGAGAGGCCGAGTTGGGCCGCGCGCTCACGGGCCATCGGGAGCGTGCTGTGCCGCCAGCGCAACGCCTGGTTGACGGCGCTCGGCAGGCTGTAGGTGAGCACCGGAAGGACGAAGGTCTCGGTGTCCCAGAAGCTGTGCCCGTCGTAGCCGGGACCGGTCAACCCCTTGGCGGGGATGGCCCGTTCCTCGCTGCGCGCGCCCGCCTGGAGCACATGGAACACGGCGAACCGGACGGCCTGCTGGAGTTCGACGTCACCCTCGATCTCGATGTCGCTGGTGTCCCAGAACTCCCGCAGGAACTCGGCCTGTTCGTCCACCAGACCCTCCCAGCCGGTGTACCGGGCGGCGGTCAGCGCGGCCTCGACCTGGTCCCGCACGGCGGGCAGCGAGCGGGTCGCCGACCAGCCGTACGCCATGAACTTCACCAGCCGCAGCCGCTGGCCCGGTTCGAGCACGGTGGTGACGCTGATCCGGCCGTGGTCCGCCTCGCTCTCGGCGACGGTGTTCATCCGCTCCGGGCCTTCGATGATGTGGTCCATGCCGGCCGCGACCCGGATGCCGCTGTAGCGGGTGCGGTGCACCAGGACGGCCTTGGTGCCGCTCGCATGGTGCACCTCGGCCAGCAGCGGAGCCTCCAGCACGGCGGCCGCCCGGGGGTCGCCGTCGACGCCGCCGGGCAGCTGCTCGTTGGCGACCAGCTCCGACTGCAGGACGATCCGCACCGGCCCGTCCACCGCCTCGACGGTGTACTCCACGGCGGCGACGGCCCGCTGGGTGAGCGAGACCAGCCGGGTCGAGTGCACCCTGATGGTCCGCCCGGCCGGGGAGGTCCACTCCGCCTCGCGCCGCAGCAGGCCCTCGCGGAAGTTCAACCACCGCCGGTGGCTGAGCAGTTCGCCGTAGCGGAGGTCGAAGGGCTCGTCGTCCACCAGCAGTCGGATGATCTTGCCGTTGGTCACGTTGATGACGCTCTGGCTGGACTCCGGGTAGCCGTAGCCGCCCTCGCCGTACGGCAGCGGGCGCAGCTCGAAGACGCCGTTCAGATAGGTACCGGGCAGACCGTGCGGCTCGCCCTCGTCCAGGTTGGCACGCAGGCCGATATGCCCGTTGGAGAGCGCGAAGACGGACTCGGCGCGGGCCATCGAGGCCAGGTCCAGGCCGTGCTCGGCGATCTGCCAGGGGTCGACGACGAAGATGTCCTGGCCGTTCATGCCGCCTCCTCCGGGATCAGCTCGGCGAGGTCGGTGACGACCACGGTGGCGCCGTTGCGGCGCAGTTCGGCGGCCTGGCCGGTGCGGTCCACACCGACCACCGCGCCGAAGCCGCCGGCCCGGCCCGAGGCGACCCCGGCGAGGGCGTCCTCGAAGACGGCGGCGTGCGCCGGCGCGACGCCCAGCGACCTCGCCGCGGCCAGGTAGGTGTCGGGCGCGGGCTTGCCGGGCAGGCCCTCGCGGCGGGCGACGATGCCGTCCACGATCACGTCGAACAGCTCCTCGATCCCGGCGGCCCGCAGCACGTCCCGGCAGTTGGCGCTGGACGAGACCACGGCGCTGGGCAGCCCGAGCGCGCGCAGCCGGCGCACGTACGCGACCGAGCCGTCGTACGGCTGGACGCCCTGCTCGCGGATCATGCGCAGCACGGTGTCGTTCTTGGCGGCGCTGATCCCGTGCACGGTGCGGGCGCCGGGCGGATCGGCGTCGGTGCCCTCGGGCAGGTCGATGCCCCGGCTGTGCAGGAACGCCCTGGTGCCGTCCAGGCGTGGACGGCCGTCCACGTGGGTGTCGTAGTCGGTGACGGCGTCGAAGGGAACGAACTGCCCACCGGTGCGGGCCGCTTCGGCGCGCAGGAAGGCGTCGAAGGTGTCCTTCCAGGCCGCGGCGTGCACCTTGGCGGTCTGGGTGAGCACCCCGTCGAGGTCGAAGAGGAAAGCGCGGATGTCGTCCGGTAGCCCCAGCATGGGTGCAGTCTTACCCGCGAACACGGGGAAGCCGCCCATTTCCCGGCGGCGCGTCGCGGGACGGGCGGCTTCCGCTTGCTCAGCCCCTCACGGGGAGTCGGGCGAGGCGATCAGCGCGAACACGGCGCCCTGCGGGTCCTGGACGACCGCCATCCGGCCGGACTGCATGTCGAACGGCGGCTGGATCACCGAACCGCCCGCCTTGACCAGGGCGTCCACGGTGGAGTCGGTGTCGTCCACCGAGAAGTAGGTCATCCAGTGCGGGGGCGTGCCGGGCGCCAGGTACCCGGCGGTCTTCTGCATGCCGCCCACGGTGCGGTCGCCGACGTTGAGCGAGAAGTAGCCGTCCATGCCCTGGATGGTCGCCGGGCGCAGGCCCACCGCCTGGTGGTAGAACCGCCCGGCGGCCTCGGTGTCGGTGGTGTTGAGCTCGTTCCAGACCAGTGCGCCGGGCTCGTTGACGATCCCCGCCCCGGCGAAGTCCACCTTCTGCCAGACGCCGAACACCGCGCCGGTCGGATCGGCGGCGACCAGCATCCGGCCGACGGAGCCGACGTCCATCACCGGGTAGAGGATCGTGCCGCCGTTGTCGGCGATGGCCCGGCTGGTGGCTTCGGCGTCGTCCGTGGCCAGGTAGGTGGTCCAGGCGACGGGCGGGAGGGGCTCGCCCTCGGGCGCCATCGCCGCCATGATCCCGGCGACCGGCTTGCCGTTCAGCGAGCACACGGAGTACCCGCCGAACTCGGGCGGGCCGACGTGGCCCTGCCAGCCGAACAGGTCGCGGTAGAAGTCGAGCGCGGCCTGCTGGTCGCTCGCCATCAGGTCGACCCAGCACGGGGTGCCGGGCTTGTACGGAGCGGTGACTACGGGCATGGCTGGGCCTCCAGAGCGATGGTCCCCCGCCGACGACGGCCGTCCGCCACGGACGGCGGGTACATCGCCCACGATCGCCGCGTCACCGCGATCCCGCCACCGGACGGCGCCCTGGTGGGCGACCCCGGGCGGGCCTCGCGGCGGACGGTCACCGCCCGTGCCGGTCCGGTCGCCCCGGGGCGCCGGTTCCCGCCGGGCGCGTCCCCCGGGGCCCCGGGGCCCTTCACCCGGAGGCCTCCTCGTGCGGCGGCCGCTTCACGAAGTACGGCTGCGCCTTGCCGCTCTGCGCGTAGTCCTTGAGCCGGACCAGCAGTTCGGCCCAGGTGCCGGCCACCATCGGGACGCCCTCCTCGCTGCCGGGCTGCCAGCCGCCGTGGCGGAACAGCAGCCGGGTGCGGCCGGGCGCTCCGGGCTGCTCGGCGAGGTCCCAGCTGATCCAGGTGCCGGCCCAGTGCGGCGGGAAGGTGCCGACGTTCGTCCACACCACCCGGTCCTGGTCGGCCCGCTCGCGGCGCAGCCGGAAGGGCTCGGGCACATCGGGGAAGTCGAAGAGCAGGACGTCGTCGCCGTCGCGGTCCACCGCCGTCGTCCACCAGCTGGTCAGCCCGTCGTGGGTGCTGAGCGCGGCCAGGACGACGGCGCGGGGCGCGGCGATGTCGAGTTGCAGGGCGATCTCGGCCATGGGGTCCGCCTCTCGGGCCTACGGCCCCCCTTCCCGGCCACCATGGCACGGCCCCGGGACACCCGCGCCCCGGGCGCGCCGGACAGGGGCCGGTGCCACCCGGCGGCCGCTACCCGCCGCTGCCGTAGGTGGTGTTGGCGCAGATGTCGTCGTCCGCCGAGCGGGAGTCGCCGGTGACGCTGCTCGGCAGCGGCTGCGGCGCCGCCGGCGGCCCCGCCGAGGTGCCGGGGGTGCCGGAGCCGGCCGCTCCGCCGTTGGCGGCGGCGAAGTCCTTCCCGAGGATCACGGTGACGCCCGGCGAGGTGCCGGCCTCGACGGTCGCGCCCGGGAACAGCGCGGCGACCTTCTCCGCGCCCGCCTTCTGTCCGGAGCCGTACTCGATCATCGTGGTCGCGTACTTGGTGCTGGCCGCGGTGCCCATCTTGGTGACGGTGAACTTCGCCGCCTTCAGCATCTCGCCCGCCTTGCCCGCCGCGCCCGCGGTGGTGGTCCCGTTGTACACGGCCACCTTGACGGCCGTGTTGCCCTCGTCGGCCGCCGCGGACGGCGAGGGGGGCGCGGTCTCGGGCGCGGCCGACGTGCCGGGCGCGGCCGGCTGCTCGCCGGTGGCGTTCTGGCCGTCGATGGTCCGGTCGGCCTTGAGGGTCTCCCAGAGCTTGGCGGCGTCGGCCTGGACGAGGTCGATGTTCTTGTCCTGGGTGCGGTAACGCCAGGGTACGGTCACGAACTTGAGGTCGTGCATGTCGATGTTCTTCAGCGAGAGACCGAAGGAGAGCAGCTTGTCCGCGGAGCGGAGCCCTGGGTCGACGAGCAGCGACTTGGTGGCGGCGTCGGCGAGCGGGAGCAGCGTGGTGGGGCTGAGCCCCTCGCCCTTGATCTTGGTGGCGAGCGAGCCGAGGAAGGCCTGCTGACGCTTCATCCGGCCGATGTCGGAGCCGTCGCCGATGCCGTGCCGCAGCCGGACGTAGTCGAGCGCCTGCTGGCCCGCCACCTTCTGCTTGCCCTGCGGGAGGACGACGTTGCCCTTCCTGCCGAGATTCGGGTTGACGTCGCCCTCGTAGATCGGCTTCGGCAGACAGACCTCCACCCCGTCCACGGCCTTGGTCATCGCGGAGAAGCCCTGGAAGTCCACCACGATGGTGTGGTCGACCCGGATGCCGGTGAGCTTCTCCACGGTGTTCTGGGTGCAGGCCGGGTTGCCGTCGTCCGAACCGCCCGTGGAGAAGGCCTCGTTGAACATCGCGCTCGGACTCCCCTTGGTCCACTTGCCGTTCGGCAGCTTGCAGGGAGGCATGACGACCATGGCGTTGCGCGGGATGGAGATGCCGACGGCGTGCTTGTGGTCGGCGTAGACGTGCAGCAGGATCGTGGTGTCCGAGCGGGCGCCGCCGTCCTCGCCGCCGCCGAGGTCGCTGTTGTTCTTGCCCCGGCTGTCCGAGCCGATCAGCAGCACGTTCACCGGCTTGTTGCCGTCCGCGTCGGCCTGCGCCTCCGGCGGGCGGTCGGCGGCGATCGCGTCCGCGTCGAAGGACTTGATGTTGCCGTTCAGCTTCAGGTAGATCGCGCCGCCCGCGCCGGCTATCAGCACCAGCACGCCGGCCGCCGACCAGGCGACGATCTTCTTGACGTTCTTCCCGGGCTTCCGGCTGTTGCGCGCCGCCGCCCGGCCACCGCCCGCCGCCACCGGGGAGCTCGCCCCGCCCTGGGCCGCCCGCCGGGCCTCGGCCCGTCCGCCGCCACGCGGCTGCGGTACCCCGTCGCCGGTCCCCTCGGCCGTGGCCGCGCCGGGCGCGCTCTCACCACGAGCCGGGCCCTCGCCCCACTGACCTGACATGCGTGAACCTTTCACCGGCGGACGCGGCACCCACCCGGTCCGGGCGCGCTGCACACAGAAAGACGGTCGAAACCGCCCCCGGGTTGCACATCCGAAGGTCGCAATGACCGATGAACGCCCCACGCGACCGCTTCCGGAACCCCTCCCGAGCCCCTGCCGTCACAGGAGACCCTTCGGGAGCATACAAGGCCGGTCATATTGATCTCGGGCCTTGCGCGGAAGCCCCTCCGACGGCCTCCCACCCCCTCCGCCACACCACCGCCACCGCCCCCGGCGCCCGCCGCAAGGACCTTTCAGGGCAACGAATCGCACCCCGGAAGGGGCCGCCCACCCGGCCGAACCGGCTTCGGATCAACGGACTTCACCGAAATCGCGGTCCGCCTCGGGGCGGGGGCCGCGGCCGCCTCCGGTCTCACTTGACCTGCGGGACGATGGCCTTCGCCAGCGCCACCACATCGGGGAAGGCCCCGTACTTGTTGTCGGAGCTCACGGACAGCACCCGGTCACCGACCCGCGCCACGACGAACTCCTTGCCGACGTAGGCCTTCCGGTCGACCTTGACGAGGACGCTCTCCGCCCCCAGGCCGTCGACCCCGCTGACGGTCACCGTCACCGGATTGAATCCCCCGGAGGAACCGATCTCATAGGTGCTTCCGCAGACGCCCTTGAGCACCGTCAGCCTGCTGAGGACCCTCGCCGCGTCACCCGCGTGGTAGGAGTTCACCGTGATCCCGACCTCGCCGGCCGACGGGCCGACGACCCCCTCGGACGCGTACGCGGCCGGGCTGCCGAGCGCCGCCGCCGTGCCGTGGGAGGCCAGTTGCTCGCAGGAGGGCAACAGCGTCGGGCTGGGAGCCGCGGACGGCGGCACCTGCGCCGGGCCGCTGTCGCTCTCCGTGAAGATGGGAGACAGCTGCCACCCCGCGGGCAGGGTGTCGCCGGTCGGCAGATAGGTCTTCAGAACCGACCCCGGCACCACATTCGGGTCCACCGTCGGGGTGGCGGGCGCCACCGGCGACGGGCTGGAGACGGAGGCGCTGACCGTCGCGGCGGACGTTCCGGCCGGCGCGCCGTCGGCCGGCTTCGCCGCCGGCTCCGAGGTGCAGCCTGCGCAGACGACCGCCGCGCACACGATCCCAACAGCCGCGGAGAACCGCAATCCACTCATCAACCCCCCATCCCTCGCCCCTGCATGACAGTTGACCAGCCTGACATGTTCCACCCCCACGAGCCACCTGCGGGCCCGAACCCGACGCCCGGACCGATCTCGGACGCCGGCGCCCGCCTCGAACAGGACGCCGCGCGACATGTCCGGCCGACGTACCACGCAGGGGTGCCGCGACGGTCCGTGAACCTCCCGCTGGAGACGGAGCCCGCCGAACGACGTCCTACAGGGGCGGAAAGGGGAGCGCCGACAGCCTGGAGAACATGAAAAAGGCCAGGTCGGAACAGTCCGACCTGGCCTTGACAGTGGTGGGCCGCCAGGGGCTCGAACCCTGAACCTACGGATTAAAAGTCCGCAGCTCTGCCAATTGAGCTAGCGGCCCGTGGCCCGGCCCCGTGTGGGGCGGGCCACGGTGATCCTACCCGGTGGGACCCAGGGCTCCGCCAGTGGATTGTGCGGGCGCGCCGGGGGGTGGTGGGCGGAGCGGGCGGGGTCAGGTGGTGGGCGGGGTGTAGTGGGCGGCACGGACGCGGCGGAGCCAGGCCTCGGCGGGGCGGGGGTCGGGGGCCGGCGGGAGGACGCCGGGGCGGGCGAGGCGTTCGGCGGCCGAGGCGAGCAGGGCCTCGGCCGTGGCGGGGTGGTCCGCGATGCGCTCACCGAGGTCGCGGACCCGGTCCGGGTCGGGGAGGCGGACGACGTTCTCGGCCGTCTCGTAGAGCCGGACGCCCTGTTCGACCAGCCGGACCAGGTGCCGGGCGTGCTTGGCGGCCCGGCGGCGGGTCACCGGGTCGGTGGTGTCGCGGGTCAGCAGCTTGCGGAACTGCTGGTCGGCGTAGCCGAGATAGGACGTCCGCACGGCCTTGGCGCTCAGGAAGGAACGGCGTATCGCGATCAGTTCCTCGCCGAGCGGGCCGCGCACCTCGTACAGGTCGTCCGGCAGCCAGACGAGTTCGGAGGCGGTCGGGTTGCAGGTGAGCGCCAGGCGGCACCACTTGGCCGCCTCGTGCAGGGTGACGTCGGGGCCGGTGGTGACCTGGGACTCGGCCGGACGGTGCAGGCCGTGGAAGTCCTCGGTCGGGGCGGCGAACAGGCCGAGCCGGTCGATGTCGGAGCCGGCCTGGGCGAAGCCGTACGCGGTCGAGCCGACGACGCCGACGAGCAGGGCGGTGCCGGGTGCGGGTACCACGGGGCTCTCCTCTCTCGTCGGGGCGGGGCTGGGCTGCTGTCCACCGGGGCGGACGGCCCTGGCCGCCGGCCCCGGGGGTCGTTCCGTGGAGTCTGCCCGGAGCGGGCCGCGCCGCGCGAACGAATTCCGGGCGGCGGGCCGGACCGTGGATCGACCGCGACGCTCTGGGTACCGTTGCGGCCATGGACTCCACTCCTGGCTCCGACCGCCCCGAGGTCGTTCTCATCACCGGTGCCGGACGCGGCATCGGCGCCGCCACCGCCCTGCTGGCCGGGCGGCGCGGCTACGGGGTCTGCGTCAACTACCGCACCGACGAGGCCTCCGCCGCCGCCGTCGTCTCGGCCGTCCGGGCCGAGGGCGGCACGGCCGTCGCCGTACGGGCCGATGTCACCCGTACCGCCGAGGTGGAGCGGCTGTTCGCCACCGTGGACGCCGAACTGGGCCCGCTCACCGCTCTGGTGAACAACGCCGGCACGCTGGAGAAGCAGTGCCGGCTGGAGGAGGTGGACGAGGACCGGCTCAACCGGATCTGGGCCGCCAACATCACCGGCCCGTTCCTCTGCGCGGCGCAGGCCGTCCGCCGGATGTCGACCCGGCACGGCGGGCAGGGCGGCGCCATCGTCAACGTCTCCTCGGCCGCCTCCCGGCTCGGCTCGCCCAACGAGTACGTGGACTACGCGGCCGCCAAGGGCGCCGTCGACTCGATGACCCGCGGGCTGGCTCTGGAGGTCGCCGCCGAGGGCATCCGGGTCAACGCCGTCCGCCCCGGCCTGATCCACACCGGCATCCACGCGCTCGGCGGCGAGCCCGGCCGGGTCGACCGGGTCGCCCCGAACCTGCCGATGCGGCGCGGCGGACAGCCGGAGGAGGTCGCCGAGGCGATCCTCTTCCTGCTCTCGCCCGCCTCCTCGTACACCACCGGCGCCTTCCTGGACATCGCCGGCGGGCGCTGATCCCACCCCTGCCGTCGCCCCCGCCGTCGGTCCGGCTCCCCGAACGACCTTCCCCCGCCCACCCCGCGCCCGTACGGTGGACGCCATGACCGACGACCTGCCGGACCGTGCCACCGACCTGCCGTCCGCCTTCCTCGACATCCCCGGCGTACGCAACTTCCGCGACGCCGGCGGTGTCGGCGCCCTGCGCCGGGGCGTGCTCTACCGCTCCGGGTCCTTCCACACCCTCACCCCGGAGGGCGCTCAGCGTCTCAAGGCCCTCGGCCTGCGCACCGTGATCGACCTGCGCAGCCCCGTCGAGCTCGACGTCTGGCCCGACCTGTACCACGGCCTCGAACACGAGACCCTGCACGTCCCGACCCTGCCCGCCAACCGCGAGGACGTCGACCGTCCCTGGCCCGAGGACCAGGAGGAGCTCTACCCCTTCATGGCCGGGACCGCCGGCCCCTCGCTGGTCGCCATCGTCCGCCGGCTCGGCGACCCCGGTACCCTGTCGGCGGTCGTCCACTGCGCCGTCGGCAAGGACCGTACCGGCCTGACCATCGCCGTCCTGCAGTCCCTCCTCGGGGCCTCCGACGCCGACATCACCGCCGACTTCCTGCTCTCCAACGCCGGCCTCGGCCTCCTCGACGGCCCCACCCCCTATCTCGACGAGACCGGTACCGAACGCGTCTCCCGCCCCATCTCCGCTCCCCTCCTCGCCTCGTCCCTCGCCTGGATCCGGGACCGGCACGGTTCCGTCCCGGACTACCTCCGCGCCCACGGCGCCACCGAGGACGACCTCGCCGCCCTGCGCGCCAACCTCTCGGCCTGAGGCTCTCGGCCTGAGGGGTGAGGGGTGAGGGTCTGAGGCCCTCCCCGCGCTACCCCTGGCGTTCGAGCAGCCACCACTGGGAGGGCGAGTCGGTGTCCTCCCACTGGTGGACCGGGGCGCCGGCGGTGGTGGCGGCGTCGCGGACGGTGAGGGGCTTGCCGCTGATGAAGCTGGTGAGGGTGTAGGTGCCGGGGGCGTCGAGGTAGTGTTCGAGGAGCCATTCCTGGGCGCCGAAGGCGTTGGCCGACCACTGCTGGATGAGCGTGCCGTTGTCGGGGGAGGCGCCGGTGACGTCGAGTCGCTTGCCACTGGCGACGTTCTCGAAGTGGTGGAGGGCACCGCCGGGATGGACGGCGGTGAGGCGCCAGAGCTGGGCGTCGGAGCCGCTGTCCTCGCCCTGCTGGACCTTGGCGCCGCTGCGGCGGCTGCCGTCGGCGACCTCCAGCAGCAGACCGCTGCCGACGTTGCGCACCCGGTACAGGCCGTCCGCGATCACATGGTCAGTCACGGTGGGAGTGTCCCACCAGGGTCCGACAGAGCCCCCGCTGCCGGGTGTCCGACGGGGCGCCTATGCTGCGGCGAATGGTGTCCGACCGAAATCCCTCGCACGGCGGGTCCGCCGACCCGTCGGGCCGTCAGCAGCCGACCCTCGACGAGGCGGTGGCCGATCTGGCGGCGGCGGTCGAAGCCGCCGACGACGAGCGCTTCGGCGACGTGCTCCGGCTGGTGGGCGGCCTGCTGGGGCCTGCCGGGCCCCGCGAGTCGGCGGCGGTCGGTCCGCGGCTGGCCACCCTGCTGCCGGACACTCCGCCGTTCCCCCGGTCGCGGCTGGCGATGATGGTGGGCGCGTGCGTGGAGCGCGGCGCCGACCCGGTGGCCTGCGCCGATCACGTGCTGGCCGGGCTGCGCGAAGCGCTCGGCGCCGCGCAGTTGCTGGTGGAGCGCTGGCAGGAGACGGACGGCGGCGAGCTGCCCGACCCGGACCGGGACAACCCGGCCGAAGCCCTCGGACGGATCGAGGACCCGGACCGCCTGGACGAGTGGCACGCCCAGCGGGCCGTCATCGGCTGGTGGACGCTGCACCTCTGGCAGATGGCCTCGTTCGCGGTGTACTCGTACGCCGCCGTCCGCACCTCGGCCCAGGCGTCCGGGGTGACGGACGTCCTGGTCGAACTGGCCGACCGGTACAGCGGTGGCCGGCACGACCTCAAGTGCCTGGTCCACCTGGCGAGGACGCTCGACGACGAACCGCTGCTGGTGCTGGACCGGCCCACCGGCACCGGGTACCTGCTGCGGATGGACGGGCTGAGCGACAACTTCCAGTTGCACACGCTGCTCGCGGACGTGCTGATCGGCGGCGGCCACCTGCCGGGCACCCGCCCGGACCCGGAGGTCGTCGCGCTCTGCCGCACCGAGGTGCCGGACGGGCGCCGGCTCACCGCGTTCGGCTCGTTCAACCTGGTCGCGCCGGACGGGTCCTGGATCTGGAACGAGGGCACGCCCGACGACATCCCGGTGGTCGACGGCGTCCGCACCCTGGTGCTGGACCCGCAGCCGTACGAGCGCAGCTGGTCGGCCGGGCGGTTCATCCAGCAGGTCCCCGGTGATCTGCGGCTGGAACGGGTGCTGACACCGGCCGAGGCCGGGGCCCGGCTGGCGGGGGCGGCCGAGGCCCGGTCGTTCGAGCGGGCGTTCCGCTAGGCCTTGTCGCCCGGGGGCCGGGGCCCGTCCGACGGTCGGGAGATGTCGGGTTATGGTCGGGAGGAGTGGGCCGGTCGGCAGGTGTGCGGACGGCCCGGTGGATCTGAGGAGTGGAGTCGAGGATGGCGAAGGTCCCGAACGTGCTCTCGGCCGCGGCGCCGGCCGCGCTCACCGCGGCGAGCGGTCTGGTGGGCGGTTACGGCGTCGCCCGCTGGAGCGGCCGGCGTGAACTGGGCGGCGCGGTGCTGGCGGTGGCCGGTGCCGGAGCCGCCGCGCAGTGGCACCACCGCTCGGGCCCGGCCACCGCGGCCGCGCTGACCGGGCTGTATGTGGCGGCGTTCGGCGGCTCGCACCCGCTGGCGAAGAAGATCGGCGCCTGGCCGTCCGTCTTCGCCGTCACCGGGGTCGTCGCCGCCGCCTCCACCGTCGCGACCGCCCTGATCACGCGCAAGCGCTGACCGTACGGGGACGGCACAGGCCGTGGGGGAACCGGCTGCCCTCAGGACCCGGCCGCGCCGAACCGGGCCTCGAAAGCGGCCCGGTTCGCCGAGACGGGCGTGCGGTCCCAGACCGCGAACACCACCCGCTCGAAGGCCGCGCCGTACCGCGCCAGCGCGCCCTCGAAGGCCTCCGCCACCTGTGCCGGGTCGTTGCGGAACACCCCGCAGCCCCACGCCCCCAGCACCAGCGCGCGTATCCCGTGCCGGGCGGCCACCGCGAGCACCCGCTCCGCCCGCTCGGCGAGCACGCCCCGGACGTCCACCCCCGCCGAACGCCGTTCCAGCTGACCGGCGTTGGGCGCGGGCGAGGTCAGGAACGTGACCGGGTACGGCCGCGCCAGCAGCTCGCCCCGCCCGTCCCGGATCACCGGCACGCCGGGTGAGACGATCACCCGGTGGCTGTACCGCAGGTCGGTGGAGGCCCGGTGCGCCTCGTAGTAGTCCGGCGCCTCCAGCAGGCAGGAGTACAGCAGGGCGCTGCGGCAGAGGTCCTCCTCCTGGGCGCGGGCGCCGCGCAGATAGCCGCCGCCCGGGTTCCGCGCGGAGGCGAAGTTGAGCACCCCCACCGGGCCGGCCCCGGCTCCGACCAGCCGCCGGGCGGCCTCCATGCTGCCCTCGGCCGTCACCTCGACCGCCCCCTCACCGGCCGCCGGACCGGGCCCGGGGGCACCGGCCCGCACCAGCGCGTCCAGCTCCGCCGGGGCGTACGACACCGTCCCCGCCCTGGCCACCGCCAGCCGGTCGGCCACCTCCACGAGCTCGCCCCCGGCCGCCCGGTAGCTCCCCCGCTCGGCGATCACCTCGTTCACCACCGCCACGTCGTGCAGTCTGCTGCTCATGCCCGCGACCGTACGGGACACCCCGCACCCGGCGCCACAGGTTATTCTCACCGGCAGAACAACGGCCCGCCGGGGCCGGAACGCCAACGGGCCCGCCCCACCGAGGTGGAGCGGGCCCGCAGTGCGTCAGCTACGCGCTACGCGACATCGGATACGCGATGTCAGTTCTTCCAGCGCGGCTTGCGGTCGTCGCGGTTGAAGCCGCCCGAACGCTCGCGGTCGAAGCCGCCCGAACGGCCACCGCGGTCGTCACGGTCACGGTTGAAGCCACCGGAGGCCTGCGGACGGCCGCCGGAGCGGTGGTCGTCACGGCGGGCGAACGGACGGCTGCTGCTGCCACCGCGCTCGTCACGGTCCCGGCCGAAGGCCGGACGGTCACCGAAGGAGCGCGCCGGACGGTCGCCGAAGCCGCCCGAACGGCCACCGCGGTCGTCACGGTCACGGTTGAAGCCACCGGAACGCTCGCGGTCGAAACCACCCGAACGACCACCACGGTCATCGCGGTCACGGTTGAAGCCACCCGAACGACCACCACGGTCGTCACGGTCACGGTTGAAGCCACCGGAACGCTCGCGGTCGAAACCACCCGAACGACCACCACGGTCATCGCGGTCACGGTTGAAGCCACCCGAACGACCACCACGGTCGTCACGGTCACGGTTGAAGCCGCCCGAACGCTCGCGGTCGAAACCACCCGAACGACCACCACGGTCATCGCGGTCACGGTCGCGGTTGAACGACGGACGCTCGTTGCGGGCCTCGCGGTACGCGGGGGTGCGCTCCTCCGTCGCCACCGGCGCGGCGGCGGCCGCCTCGTCCGTGGCCTCGGTGGTCTCGGCGGCCGGCGCCTCGTCCTCGATGCCCAGCTCGGCCCGCTCGCGCGCGGCACGCGCGGACAGGCGGTCGGCCTCCTCGCGCAGCTCGGTGGCGCGGCGCTGCGCGCGCTCCAGCTGGCGGGTCATGTCGGCGAGCTCGCGCTCGGCGGCACCGGCGATGCCGGCCGCGCTCTCGGCCTGGACCTCGATCAGCGAACGGGCGCCGGTGATCTTGGCGACCTCGGCGTCGAAGGCGTGGTCGAGGATGTGACGCGAGGCGTCGACGCCCGCGTCCTCCATCAGGCGGAAGACGCCACGGCGCTGGTGCGGCAGCACCAGGGTGACGACGGCGCCGGAGCGGCCGGCCCGCGCGGTGCGGCCGGAGCGGTGCAGGTAGTCCTTGTGGTCGCCGGCCGGGTCCACGTTGAGGACCAGGTCGATGCCGTCGACGTGGATGCCGCGGGCGGCGACGTCGGTGGCGACGACGACGTTGACGTAGCCGTCCTTGAAGTCGCCGAGGACGCGGGTACGGGCGCCCTGGGTCATGCCGCCGTGCAGCGCGTCGGCCTTCACGCCGGCCTCGATGAGCTGCTCGGCGACGCGGTCGGCGCCCATCTGGGTGCGGACGAAGATGATCGTGCGGCCCTTGCGGGCGGCGATCGCGTTGGTGATCGGCGCCTTGTCCTTGGGCTTCACCACGAGGATGTGGTGGGTCATGGTGGTGACCGCGCCGGCCGACGGGTCGACCTCGTGGGTGACCGGGTTCTTCAGGTAGCGCTTGACCAGGGTGTCGATCTCGTTCTCCAGGGTGGCGGAGAACAGCAGGCGCTGGCCGCCGGCCGGCACCTGGTCGAGGATCTCGGTGACCTCGGGCAGGAAGCCCATGTCGGCCATCTGGTCGGCCTCGTCGAGCACGACGGTCCGGACGTCCGCGAGCTTGGCGCTGCCACGGTTGATCAGGTCCCGCAGACGGCCGGGGGTGGCGACGAGGATGTCGACGCCGCGCTCCAGCGCGTAGATCTGGTTCGACATCGAGGTGCCGCCGCAGACGACCTTCAGCTTGAGGCCGAGCACCGAGCCGAACGGCTCCAGGGCGTCGGCGACCTGCATCGCCAGCTCGCGGGTCGGGACGAGGATCAGGCCGCGCGGGTGCTTGGGCTTGGTGCGCTCGCCGTCGGCGAGGCGGGTCAGCAGCGGCAGGCCGAAGCTGAGGGTCTTGCCGGAGCCGGTGCGGCCGCGGCCCAGGACGTCCTTGCCGGCCAGGGCGTCCGGGATGGTCGCGGCCTGGATCGGGAACGGGGTGGTGACACCGCGCTTGGCGAGGGCACGCACGACGTCGTCGTGCAGGCCCAGGTCGCCGAAGGTGAGGGTGGGCTCGGCGTCCTCCTCGGCCGCGACCTCGTCGGTCTCGACCTCGGCGGCGTCGGTGGCCTCGGCGGCGTCGTCGATCAGCTCGACCTCGACCGCGTCGGTGGTGGATTCGGTGGTGACATCGGCGGCGGACTCGCTCGCAGGCATGGCGAAGCGGGCGTCGTCAACGAGAGACATGCAAAACCTTCCGGAAGTGGCACGCGCCAAAGTCCGGGTTCTGTTTCACAACCGCCTCTATGCGGTCAGCCACGGATCGCCGGAACGCGCCAAGGGCGCCAGATGGGGATAGGGCGCCAGTCAAATGAATCAAACGAACGATCTACCACCATAGACGAACCTGGGGATCAGAGGCAAATGCCCTGGCCAGACCATTAGTGCCCACCCGCGCCAGGGCTCGGGGCCGAGGATCCGGAGCTGCTGGGCGACGGCCCTGGCCCCGGTGGGACGGTCGAGGCGGGCGAGGTGTGCCCGGCGCCGGGCGGCGTGGCGGGCCCCCCGGTCGGGCTCGCCGCCGGGGTGCTCGCCGTACCGCCGCCGGACCGCCCCTCGCCGGTGCCGCCGCCCGTGCCGTCTGAGCCGCCCGCACCGCCGGTCGACCCGCCGGCTGCCGAACCGGCCCCCGGATGAGGTGGAGGGCTGGCACTCACGCCCCCGGCCGCGCCGTTCGCGCCGGGCGCGGCCCCACCCGGGGCGGCATCCGGTACGGGCGCCGCATCGATGGGAGCGCCGTTCACGCCGGGCGCCCCATCGCCGGACATCGGGGCCAGGCTCACGCCCGGCGCGTTCGCGCCCTGCAAGCCCCCGGGACGCTCCGCACGCCCCGAGGCACCGCCCTGGTGACCGACGGCACCCGGCGTGGCCGACGCCCCGCCGGTGGGCTTGCCGGACGCCCCGACCGCCCCGACCGGCACCGCGCCGCGCTTCTCGTCCGCACCCGACCCCACCGACATGCACCCGGTCAGTCCCAGCCCGGCCGCCGCCAGCGCCGCCGCGACCCGCACCACACCTGTCCGGACGGCCGTCGCCCGCGGATCCGTCCGCCGGACCGCCACCTCCCGCACCGAAACCACCGAGCTCCCTCTCTACGCCCCACCCGGCCGCCCGCTGCGCACGGCCACTTTCGGTGCCCAACGCGCGCGCGGGCCACCGGGACACGGGCAGCGCGGCAGGAAGCGGCGGACACCATCCACCCGGCGCAACGCCGACGCCCCGGCCCCCTCCCCGGCCGGGCCCTACCCCCAGAGCGCCGAGGCCAGCCCCGTCCCCGCGTACACCGCCGCCAGGCCCGCCACCACGCTGCCCGCCACATTGGCGAGCGCGTAACCGCCGGCCCCGCCCTCGACCAGCCGCAGCGTCTCGTACGAGAAGGTCGAGTACGTGGTCAGCGCCCCGCAGAACCCGGTGCCGAGCAGCAGCTGGACGTGCGAGGACGCCGCGCCCGCCGCCACCGCGCCCGCCACCAGCCCGAGCACCAGGCTGCCGGCCACGTTCACGGCGAAGGTGCCCCACGGGAACGCCGAGTCGTGCCGGGCCTGCACCGCCCGGTCGGTCAGGTACCGCAGCGGCGCGCCGACCACCGCTCCGGCCACCACCAGCAGCCAGTTCACCCCGGCCCCCCTCGCGGCTCCCCCGCGCCCCGCCGGATCAGACGGCGCGTCACGGCGGCCGCCGCCCACACCGCGGCCAGCGCCGCCAGCAGCGTCAGCCCCAGGTACGCCAGCCCGACCCCCGGACGCCCCTCCCCGACCAGCCGCCGGATGTCCACCGCGTACGTGGAGAACGTGGTGAACCCGCCCAGCACCCCGGTCCCGAAGAACGGCCGCAGCAGCGGATGCGCGGGCCGTCCCTCGGTGATCGCCACCAGGAAGACGCCGATCACCGCGCAGCCGAGCACGTTCACCACCAGCGTGGTCCACGGGAACTGCGCCAGCCCGTTCGGCCAGAGCAGCGCGGCCCCGTACCGGGCCGACGCGCCGAGCGCCCCGCCCGCCGCGACCACCGCCACCACCGGCCCCTGCCCGCGCAGCACCGGGGGCCGGCGTGGTGCCACCGCCCCGGGCCGCGCCCTCGCCGTGTCGTCCGAGGTCGTCATGGGCCCATCAAACACCGGCCCCGGCCACCTGGCACACCGTCACCGCAGACCCGACAATGATCCGGTGGAGATGACCCGGGAAGAGTTCGAGATGCTGGTCAGTGACGCCCTCGATCAGATTCCCCCGCAGCTCGCGGCGATGATGGACAACGTGGCGGTGTTCGTCGAGGACGAGCCCGACCCCGCCGACCCGGAACTCCTCGGCCTCTACGAGGGCACCCCGCTCACCGAGCGCGGCGAGTGGTACGCGGGCGTCCTGCCCGATCGGATCCTCGTCTACCGGGGCCCGACCCTGCGGCAGTGCGAGACCCGTGAGCAGGTGGTCGACGAGGTCCGCACCACGGTGATCCACGAGGTCGCCCACCACTTCGGCTTCGACGACCACGAGCTCGACGAGCTCGGCTGGTCCTGACCGCCCCGCCCCGGGACCCTCGCCCCACCTGGCCGAAACCCGTTTTGGCGATCCGCCCGACATCCCATATGCTTCTCGACGTCCCCGAGCGCTGGAAACAGCGGGACAGGCCGCAAGCCCTCATCGTCTAGTGGCCCAGGACGCCGCCCTTTCAAGGCGGTAGCACGGGTTCGAATCCCGTTGGGGGCACGCAGTACCGTAGTACAGTGCAGTACCGCAAGACCTAGTGGTGTCACACCACACAAGGTCCCGTGGAGCAGTTGGTTAGCTCGCCACCCTGTCAAGGTGGAGGTCGCGGGTTCAAGTCCCGTCGGGATCGCTCGTCTCGCAAGAGACGGTGCAGTACGGCCAGGTAGCTCAGTTGGTACGAGCGTCCGCCTGAAAAGCGGAAGGTCGCCGGTTCGACCCCGGCCCTGGCCACAAAGGCCTGAAAAGGCAAGATGCCCCGAAGCGATTCGCTTCGGGGCATCTTTTTTGTGCTGTTCGGCGCCACCGGGACAGCGGATGGCCACGCTCCCCTCCCCCGCAGCAAGTACGTGCAAGGCGCAGCAGAAGGTCGTTCTTCTCCGCCTCGGGAAGGGCGGCGCGCCGGTCCTCGATGACGGAATCCGTCAGGCCCAAGGCAGGCAGGAAGCGCCGATGGAACGCGAGCGGCCACCCACTGTCGAACAGGTCCGAGGCCTCGTCGGCTGGATCGCGGTCGGCAAGCGAGGCCGCGAGGCTCTGTGCGGTCTTCACCCCACCGAGCGCAGTGAATCGGCGGCATCGCCAGGACCGAACCGGGAGGACACCACCCGGCTCCGGCCACGAGGCGGTGGGGCCCCGCCGGTCGGCCCGGCGGGGTCAGAGGCGGCTGCGGGTCTCGATGTCCTCGGTGAACTCCTGGATCGCCTGGGCGGTGAGGGTCGGCCGGGTGTCGGCGACCGCGGTGAGATAGTCCTCGGTGGTGGCCGGCTCGCCACGGCGGTGGACGACCTCGCGTTCGAACGCCGTCTGCGCGCCCTTGCGGGCGGCGAACTCGATGTCGGCCGGGGTGAACAGCTCGCTGGCCCGCACCAGTTCGTCCACGTCCACCGCCTCGGCGGACGCCCCGAGGTACCGGACCCAGATCGCCTTCCGGGCCGCCGGATTCGGCGGCCCGATCGGGATGACGTAGTCGAAGCGGCCCGGGCGCAGGAAGGCCTGGTCGAGGGAGCGTACGGAGTTGGTGGCGCAGATCAGCAGCCGGGCGTCGTGCTCGCGGAAACCGGGGATGAGCTTGAGCAGTTCGTTGGTCACCCCGTGGCTGGCGTCGACGGCGTGGCCCGAGCGTGTCCCGGCGATCTCCTCGACCTCGTCGATGAACACCAGCACCGCGTCCAGCCCGGCGAGTTCGGCGAAGGCGTCCCGCAGCGCGGCGGCCAGGCCGTCATCGGTGTCGGCCGCCAGCCGGGACGGGAACAGCTCCACGAACGGCCAGTTCAGCCGGGAGGCGACGGCCTTGGCGAAGCTGGTCTTCCCGGTGCCGGGCGGGCCGAAGAGAATGGCCGCCTTCGGTGGCGCGACGCCGTAGCGGTCGGCCAGCGCGGGTTCCGTCAGCGGCAGCACGATCCGGCGTTCGACGACCTGCTTCTCCCGCTCCATGCCCGCCATCGCCTCCCAGCGGCCCGGGGGCAGCATCAGTCCGCCCAGGCTCGCGATCACGTCGGCGTTGGCGGTTTCGGGCGGCTCCAGCCGTTCGTAGTAGGTGAGGCCGTCGCGCGGCAGGTAGCCGGAGTTCTCCAGGGCCTTCGCGCCGGTGGCGGAGGCCGGCAGCAGGGCGCCGATCCGGCGCACGCCCAGTGCCCGCAGCCGCTTTCCCAGCTCGGCGAGCAGGGCGCTGCCGATCCCCCGGTTGCGCCACCGGGACGCCAGTGCCACGAGCAGGATCCACGCCCGCTCACCGTTCGCCTGCGCCGCCACCATGCCGGCCAGTTCGTCGCCGACCACCGCGACCACCGCCGTCCGGCCGGACTGGCCCGCGGCCATCGCCTCGGAGACGGAGAACGCCGGATCCCCGTCGTCGGCCTGGCGGGTCTGGTCCCAGATCTGGATCGCCTGGTCCAGGTCGTCGTCGTGATAGTCGCGCAGACGCCACGCTGGCATCGTCACCACCTGCCCGGATCCGGAGGCTCCATTCTCCCCCGCCGGCCCGCCGCCCGCCCGGCGCACCCCGACGCGCCCGGCACGGTGGCGGTGGAGGCCGTCACCGCACCGAGCCGCGCCGTGCCCGGGTGTGACCGCCGGGCGGTCCGGTTCCGGCGTTAGGGTCTGCGGTGTCGGAGGGGGCTGCCGTGATGAGGAGAGCCACGCATGGAGTTCCTGGTCGACATGGTGACCGCTGTTCCGGAGGGCACCTCCGAGGAGGAGGTGGCGGAGATCCGGGCCCGGGAGTCGGTGCGGGCGCGGGAACTGGCCGCGCGGGGAAGCCTGCTGCGCCTCTGGCGGCCGCCGCTCGCCCCGGGTGAGTGGCGCACCTGGGGGCTGTTCAGCGCGGACGACGCCGAGCGGTTGGAGCAGGTGCTGGCGTCGATGCCGCTGCGGGTGTGGCGGCACGACACGGTGACGGCGCTGTCCCCGCACCCGAGCGACCCGGGCCGCCCGGCACCCGGACCGGCCCAGGAGCACACTCCGACGGCCACCAGCGGCACGGCCGGCCCCGAAACGGTCCTGCGCGGCGTCCTCGACCGCTGGAAGGCCGCCGTCGACGCGCACGAACCGCAACGGGTCGCCGCCTGCTTCACCGAGGACGCGATCTTCCAGGGGCTGCACCCCTACAGCGTCGGGAGGCAGGGCGTCGCCGACTACTACGACTCCCAGCCCCTCGGGATGACGGCCGAATACCGGATTCTGGAGACCAGACGGCTCGCCGACGATCTCGTGCTCGGCTACCTGGGCGTCGACTTCTCGTTCACCGACCGGCCCACGCTGGGCGTCCGCCTCGGCGTGCTGGTGCGGCGCGCGGCGGAGGGCGGCTGGTTCATCGGCCACTACCAGGTGTCCCGCCTCGACCGGCCCTGAATCCGTCGGTTCCGTTGCACGGCCCGGCGCGCCGCCGTACCGCACGCCTCCGGGTGGCTCGCGCGCCCCGCCCGCCCGGGGTTCGCACTTCTCCGCCACCGGCTGTGACACTGGAGGAGCTCGAAAACTGAGGTGCGCGCCGCCGCACCTCCTTGCGAACCTAGAGGGATGCCCGCAGTGAGTTCTCCCGCAGTCCAGTCCGCCAACGCGCCCATCGTGGGCCTCGGCATCGGCGAGCTGGCCGCCCGTCTGCCCGAGCTGACCCTGCGCGACCAGGTACGGATCGGGCGCCGGCTGGAGGGCGCCCGGCGGGTCCGCAAGCCCGACGCCCAGCAGAAGATCACCTCCGAGATCGCCGCCGACATCGACCGGGCCGAGCTGCTGGTGGAGCAGCGCCGCGCCGCCGTACCGGAGATCACCTACCCGGCGGAGCTGCCGGTCAGCCAGAAGAAGGACGAGATCCTGGCGGCCATCCGCGACCACCAGGTGGTGATCGTGGCGGGCGAGACCGGCTCCGGCAAGACCACCCAGATCCCGAAGATCTGCCTGGAGCTGGGCCGCGGCGTCAAGGGCCTGGTCGGCCACACCCAGCCCCGCCGGATCGCCGCCCGTACCGTGGCCGAGCGCGTCGCCGAGGAGTTGCGCACCCCGCTCGGCGAGGCGGTCGGCTGGAAGGTCCGGTTCACCGACCAGGTGGGCCAGGACACCCTGGTCAAGCTGATGACCGACGGCATCCTGCTCGCGGAGATCCAGACCGACCGCGAGCTGCGCCAGTACGACACCCTGATCATCGACGAGGCGCACGAGCGCAGCCTCAACATCGACTTCATCCTCGGGTACGTCAAGCAGTTGCTCCCCCGCCGCCCGGACCTCAAGGTCGTCATCACCTCGGCGACCATCGACCCCGAGCGCTTCGCCCGCCACTTCGGCGATGCCCCGATCGTCGAGGTGTCCGGCCGCACCTACCCGGTCGAGGTCCGCTACCGCCCGATCGTCGACGAGACGGACGACGCCGACGAGGCCTCCGACGTGGACCGCGACCGCGACCAGATCCAGGCGATCTGCGACGCCGCCGAGGAACTCCAGGCCGAGGGCCCGGGCGACATCCTGGTCTTCCTCTCCGGCGAGCGCGAGATCCGCGACACCGCCGACGCGCTCAACAAACTGAAACTGAAGTTCACCGAGGTCCTCCCGCTCTACGCCCGGCTGAGCTCGGCCGAGCAGCACAAGGTGTTCCAGCGTTCCAGCAGCCGCCGGATCGTGCTCGCCACCAACGTCGCCGAGACCTCCCTCACCGTCCCGGGCATCAAGTACGTGATCGACCCGGGCACCGCCCGCATCTCCCGCTACAGCCACCGCACCAAGGTGCAACGGCTGCCGATCGAGGCGGTCAGCCAGGCCAGCGCCAACCAGCGCAAGGGCCGCTGCGGCCGTACCTCGGACGGCATCTGCATCCGGCTGTACTCGGAGGAGGACTTCCTCGCCCGCCCCGAGTTCACCGACGCCGAGATCCTGCGCACCAACCTGGCCTCGGTCATCCTCCAGATGACCGCCGCCGGCCTCGGCGACATCGCCGCCTTCCCGTTCCTGGACCCGCCGGACTCCCGCAACATCAAGGACGGCGTCAACCTCCTGCACGAGCTCGGCGCCCTCGACCCGGCCGAGCAGGACGTCCGCAAGCGCCTCACCCCGCTGGGCCGCCAGCTGGCCCAGCTCCCGGTGGACCCGCGGATGGCCCGGATGGTGCTGGAGGCCGACAAGAACGGCTGCGTCCGCGACGTCATGGTGATCGCCGCCGCGCTCTCCATCCAGGACCCGCGCGAACGCCCCACCGAGAAGCGCCAGGCCGCCGACGACCGCCACCGCCGCTTCGCCTCGGAGACCTCCGACTTCCTCGCCTATCTCGCCATGTGGCGCTATGTGAGGGAGCAGCAGAAGGAGCTCTCCTCCTCCGCCTTCCGCCGGATGTGCAAGGCGGAGTTCCTGAACTACCTTCGGATACGGGAGTGGCAGGACATCTACTCCCAGCTGCGCACCGTCGCCAGGCAGCTGGGCGTGATGATCGAGGAGCCGCACCCGGACGCCGAGCCGGACGCCGACCGGATCCACCAGTCCCTGCTGGCCGGTCTGCTCTCGCACATCGGCCTGTACGACGTGGAGAAGCGCGAGTACGGCGGCGCGCGCGGCGCCCGGTTCGCCGTCTTCCCCGGCTCCGGCCTGTTCAAGAAGCCCCCGCGCTGGGTGATGTCCGCCGAGCTGGTCGAGACCTCCCGGCTCTGGGCCCGGATCAACGCGAAGATCGAGCCCGAGTGGGTGGAGCCGCTGGCCGGCCACCTGATCAAGCGCAGCTACAGCGAACCGCACTGGGAGAAGAAGGCCGGCGCGGTGCTGGCGTACGAGAAGGTGACCCTCTACGGGATGCCGGTCGTCGCCCAGCGGAAGATCAACTACGGCCGGATCGACCCCGAGCTCTGCCGCGAGCTGTTCATCCGCAACGCGCTGGTCGAGGGCGACTGGGAGACCCACCACAAGTTCTTCGCCGAGAACCGCAAGCTGCTGAGCGAGGTCGAGGAGCTCGAGAACCGGGCCCGCCGCCGGGACATCATGGTCGACGACCAGACCCTGTTCGACTTCTACGACAGCCGGCTGCCGGACGACATCGTCTCCACCCGGCACTTCGACTCCTGGTGGAAGAAGGCCCGGCACGAGCAGCCGGACCTGCTCAACTTCGAGAAGTCGATGCTGATCAACGACTCGGCGGACGGCGTCACCGAGGCGGACTACCCGGACTACTGGCAGCAGGGCAAGCTCCGCTTCAAGCTGACCTACCAGTTCGAGCCGGGCAGCGACGCGGACGGCGTGACCGTCCACATCCCGCTCCCGGTGCTCAACCAGGTCACCGCCGAGGGCTTCGACTGGCAGATCCCTGGCCTGCGCGAGGAGCTGGTCACCGCCTACATCCGGGCGCTGCCCAAGGCGATCCGGCGCAACTTCGTCCCGGCCCCGGACTTCGCGAAGGCCGCGCTGCGCCAGGTGAAGGACCGGCAGGAGCCGCTGCTGCCGACCCTGGAGCACGTCCTCAAGCGGCTGACGGCGGTCACCGTACCGCCCGAGGCCTGGGACGACGAGCGGGTGCCCGACCACCTCAGGGTGACCTTCCGGGTGGTGGACGGCCGCAAGAAGCTCGCCGAGTCCAAGGACCTCGAGGAACTGCGGCTGCTGCTGAAGCCCAAGCTGAAGGAGACGCTCTCCTCGGCCGCCTCCGGCCAGGGCATCGAGCAGAGCGGGCTGACCGCCTGGCCGGCCTCGCTGCCGGTGCTCCAGCGCACCTTCGAGCAGCGCTCGCGCGGCCACTCGCTGCGCGCCTACCCGGCGCTGGTGGACGAGCGCGAGGCCGTCGGCATCAAGCTGTTCGACACCCCGCAGGCGCAGGCCCAGGCGATGTGGGAGGGCACCCGGCGGCTGCTGACGCTGACCACCAACTCCCCCGCCAAGTCGATCCAGGGCCGGCTGGGCAACCAGGCGAAGCTGGCGCTCTCCTACAACCCGCACGGCTCGATCCCGGCGCTGTTCGAGGACGTCGTCGCCTGCGCCACCGACCGGCTGATGACCCTGGCCGGAGGCCCGGCCTGGGACGAGGCGGCCTTCGGCAAGCTGCACGACAAGGTGCGGGCCGATCTGTACGACCTCTCGGCGGACACCACGCTGAAGACGGCCACCGCCCTGATCGCCTTCCACAAGGCGTCGACCCGGCTGAAGTCGGTGAGCAGCCCGGTGCTGCTGAACGCCGTGAACGACATCCGGCTGCATCTGGCCTCGCTGGTGTACCCCGGCTTCGTCACGGCCACCGGCTGGCAGCGGCTGCCGGACCTCAAGCGCTATCTGCTGGCGGTGGACCGCCGGCTGGAGGCACTGCCCAACCACCCGCAGCGGGACGCCCAGCAGCTGCTGAAGGTCCAGCAGGTGCAGCAGGCCTACGGGGAGCTGCTGGCGGCCGTCCCGGCCGGGCAGCAGCCGTCCCCGGAGCTGCGGTCGATCCGGTGGATGATCGAGGAGCTGCGGGTCAGTTTCTTCGCCCAGGCGCTCGGCACGCCGACGCCCGTCTCGGAGAAGCGGATCATGAAGGCGATGGAGGCGGCCCGGGCCGCTCTCTGAGCTGGGCGGGGGCCCTCAGGAGCCAGTTCGACCTGGGGGCCCACCATGGGCTACGATCTGTCTTGTTCGCAGCGCAGCAAGCGAGTGAACGAGATCAGAACACTCTGGTCCCGTGGAGCAGTTGGTTAGCTCGCCACCCTGTCAAGGTGGAGGTCGCGGGTTCAAGTCCCGTCGGGATCGCCGTAGCCGAGAGGCCCGGAACCGTATTGGTTCCGGGCCTCTCGCGTTTCACCGCGCAGCGCATTACCTCGCACTAGGTCTAGACCACAAGTGACCGTGCGTGTGATGGTCGTCACTTATCTTTCCCTGAAACCGGGCAGCCGACACCCCCTCCGCACGGGCATTAATTTAATATATAAAATTGCACATCCATTACCAGTAAATCCCCCCCACCTCATAACCATCAAATCGTTATCCGGAGTTCAACATTCCGACCGGTCGGAGCGGAACCCGCCGAACACATCCGGCCGGGCGTCCGGACCGCCCTCCGGGCATGGCAAAGGGGCCGCTTACCGGACCCGGCGGAGTCCGGTTAGCAGCCCCTTTAAAGAGCCTTTGGCCTATCAGGCTTCGGTGCGCTGAGCCGGAATGCCGGCCAGCAGAGCACGCACCTCCGCCTCGCGATAACGGCGGTGCCCGCCAAGCGTGCGAATGGATGTCAGCTTGCCCGCCTTGGCCCAGCGGGTGACCGTCTTCGGGTCTACGCGGAACATGGTGGCAACCTCTGCCGGCGTCAGCAGCGGCTCAGCATCAGGGGTACGAGCGGTCATGAGCGGCCTCCTCGGGAGAACCGAACCAGGGCGGTTCTATCCTTCAAATTCTGCACCTTGGCCCGCGATGCCCGAAATGGCATAGACGGGCCGAGTCGGTTATAGGACGAACGGCTTGTCCTGGTGTCTACAACTACACCATCCGTCCAGCCCTATCGACCAAACCGCCAAAATTGACCCCTCACGGGTTCAAGGCCGACGGATGGCGATGGACCACCCCATAACGGACGGTCACGCTATCGCGACATCCGGTTACGAGGGGACCAGACCCTCCGTTTCCCCGCAAAGCACGCATCGACTCCAGAACCACCCAAAAGTGGGCACGCTCACGTGAAGTTGGGCTGGTTGTCCCATTTTTGCACATAGGGGTGAGTTCGCGTCAACGGTGAGTAGTGTCACGTTCGATAGCTATTGACCCGAACCAGGACCTTGGTCATAACGCTCAGGCCGTAGGACTCTTACAGTCTTACAAGTACCACCGACACTGGGCCCGGCCAGCGATGACGTCTCCTCAACCGGGCCGGCCCGGACCGGCCCGGACCGCTCAGTTCGCGTACCGCAGCGCCAGCACCCGCCGCCAGCGCGCCGTCAGCTCCTCGTACGCCCGCAGCGCCTCCGTCATGTCCCCCGCCCGCAGCGCGCGCAGCCCGCCCTCCAGCTCCCCCGCCGAACGGTCCGCCAGCAGCCGCTCGGGCCCCAGCAGATGCACCAGCCCCCCGTAGTCCAGCTCCACCAGCGAACGCGGATGGAACTCCTCCAGCCACCGGCCCACCTGTTCCGCCCCCCGCACCAGCTCCCCCTCCGGCACCGCCTCGCGCAGCGCCCGGTACGCCCGGGCCACCCGCCGGCGCGCCTGCGCCATCGGCGTCAGATAGAACAGTGTCGCCGCCCCCTCCTCTTCCTCCCCCTCCACGGCCGGAACGAAGCAGCGGTCCTCCTCCCCGAACGGCAGGAACCACCGCACCGGCACCTCCCACCGGCTGGTCAGGATCCACGGCCGGGCGTCCGGGTGCTCGGCCCGCCAGCGCTCCCGGTCCGCCTCCGCGGCCTCCCGGGTCGCCGGCGGCAGCGCGGTGTCCACCAGCGCCACCGGCGCCCCCGACCGCAGCTCCTCCAGCGCCTGCCAGCTGCGCAGCCTGGTCGCCCACGGGCAGACGTACAGCACCCCGTCCAGGGCCCGGACGAAGGCCCGCTCGCTCTCCCGCTCCGGCAGCGCCCGGGGCGTGCGGCCGACCAGCTCCGCCAGGGCCTCCCGCTGCTCCTCCAGCACCGCTGCCGCCACCGGCCGCTCCGCCGCCGCCGCGTCCGGGCCGTGCTCCGCCGCATAGACCTGCCAGCGTGTGCGGTCGGGCTCCGGGTAGGCGGCCAGCGGCTCGTAGACCCGCAGGTGGGCGGCGTAGGGCGGAAGTACGGAGGTGCGTACGACGGTCACGTTCTGCATCGTCGCACGCGCCACCCTCCGCCCGGGAGGGCGCGGGCCGGGAACCGTTCGCCGCCCCTCTCCCCATGCCCCCGTCTCACTCCTCGGACAACCTGGGCAAGCTCGGACAAGAGGGCGGATCGGCGGCGCCCCCACGACTACGCTTCGCCCTAGGCGCCCGCACCACAGCAGCGGGCCTCGGATACTGGAGTCACCACAGTGACCGACGTACAGACCGCATCCGCCACGTACCCCGCACCCGGCGTGCTCGGCAGGATCTTCCGTACCGAACAGGACGGCGTCCCCGGCGACGGCCACGAGCAGGTCGTTCTCTGCCACGACCGCAGCTCCGGCCTCAAGGCGATCATCGCGATCCACTCCACCGCGCTGGGCCCGGCCCTCGGCGGCACCCGCTTCTTCCCGTACGCCTCCGAGGAGGCGGCACTGGAGGACGCGCTGAACCTCTCGCGCGGCATGTCCTACAAGAACGCGCTCGCCGGGCTCGACCTCGGCGGCGGCAAGGCCGTCATCATCGGCGATCCCGGCAAGGACAAGAACGAGGCGATGCTCCGCGCCTACGGCCGCTTCGTGCAGTCGCTGCGCGGCCGCTACATCACCGCGTGCGACGTGGGCACCTACGTCCAGGACATGGACGTCATCGCGCGCGAGACCGAGTTCGTGACGGGCCGTTCCCCCGAGCACGGCGGCGCCGGCGACTCCTCCATCCTGACCGCCTTCGGCGTCTTCCAGGGCATGCGCGCCACCGCCCAGGCCCGCTGGGGCCAGCCGACGCTGCGCGGCAAGCGGGTCGGCGTCGCGGGCGTCGGCAAGGTCGGCCACTACCTGGTCGGCCACCTGGTCGCGGACGGCGCCACCGTCGTCATCACCGATGTCGCCGAGGCCGCCGTCAACCGCGTCCGCGCCGCCCACCCGGAGGTGGAGGTCGTCGCGGACACCGCCGCCCTGCTCCGGGCCAGCCTGGACGTCTACGCCCCCTGTGCCCTCGGCGGCGCGCTCACCGACGACACCGTGGCCGCCCTCGGCGAGCTCGGCACCGCGGTCGTCTGCGGCGCGGCCAACAACCAGCTGGCCCACCCCGGCGTCGAGAAGGACCTCGCCGACCGCGGCATCCTCTACGCCCCGGACTACCTGGTGAACTCCGGCGGCGTGATCCAGGTCGCCGACGAGATCGACGGCTTCAACTTCGAGCGGGCCAAGAACAAGGCCACCAAGATCTTCGACACCACTCTGGAGATCTTCACCCGGGCCACCGCCGACGGCGTCCCGCCGGCCGTCGCCGCCGACCGCCTGGCGGAGAAGCGGATGCGGGAGATCAGCGCGCTGCGCTCGGTCCTGCTGCCGGCTTCCCGCCGGGGCTGACGCCCGCTCACGTGACCCCGGTGCGCGGGGGACGGTCCCTTCCGTCCCCCGCGCATCACAATGTGGAACCGGATTCTCACTTCTGCGCCCGATCGGGTGATCCAACGCCCCCCTTGGGGGGATAATCGATCCGGGAACGACGGACCTGAGATACCTACGGACAGCGCGCAAAACGCCGCAATACCTCCCCTGACCTGGGACGACCTGGTCGCGGGTGCGGCAGGTGCGCGCCACGTCACACTGACGACGTACCGTCCAGCGGCAGAAACAGGTACCGTTAATGCTCCAAGGGACGGTTCTCCCCATTCGGGCAGGCCGCTCCTGATCATGAACACGTGTCAGACTCGGGGCCGTGAGCCCCATCGTTGAGGGGGTCGACCCATGGGGCGCGGCCGGGCCAAGGCCAAGCAGACGAAGGTCGCCCGCGAGCTGAAGTACAACAGCGGCGGGTTTGACGCCAATCGTCTGTCCAACGAGCTGGGCGTATCGCCCTCTACCGCTTCGATCGAGCCAGAGCCGATCGAAGAAGAAGAGGACGACGACCCCTACGCGGAATACGCGGCTCGCTACGCCGACGACGACGAGGACGAGGACACCGAGTCGGGTACCGGGCCATCCCAGGCCCGCCGCCGCGCGTAGTCACAGTCTGGCCTGACCGGCCCTGGCGCTCAGAGCGCCGGGCCGGTTTTCGGCGTCCCCGCGGCCGTTCCGCGGGTTGTTCCGTGACCGTTCCGCCGGACCGTCGCACCGGGCTTCCCGGGCTCGCCGGTCCGGCGCCGGACCGGCGGTCCGCCCCCGACGGGAAGAGCCCCTCCGGTACCGGAGGGGCTCTTCGGGTATCCGGCGGCCTGCTCAGCCCGCCGTGAAGCCCTCGTACGCGTTGTAGAGCGCCGCGCCGCCCTCGTGCCCGTCCGCGCGCTCGACGATGTCACCGAGCAGCCAGGACTCGACGCCGCGGTCCTCCAGGACCGACAGCACGACGTCCACCGAGTGCGGCGGGACGACCGCGACCATGCCGACGCCCATGTTGAGCGTCTTCTCGATCTCCAGGGTGGCCACCTTGCCGACCTGGGCGACGGTCTGGAACACCGGCAGCGGGGTCCAGGTGCCGCGGTCCAGGCGGGCGTGCAGGCCGTCCGGGATGACCCGGGCCAGGTTGGCCGCCAGGCCGCCGCCGGTGACGTGCGAGAAGGCGTGGATCTCGGTGGCGCGGGTGAGCGCCAGGCAGTCCAGCGAGTAGATCCGGGTCGGCTCCAGCAGCTCCTCACCGAGGGTGCGGCCGAACTCCTCGACCTTGCGGTCCAGCTTCCAGCCGGCCTCGTTCAGCAGCACGTGGCGGACCAGCGAGTAGCCGTTGGAGTGCAGGCCGGAGGCGGCCATCGCGATCACCACGTCGCCGGCCCGGACCCGGTCCGCGCCCAGCAGCGCGTCCGCCTCGACCACGCCGGTGCCCGCGCCCGCGACGTCGTACTCGTCCGGGCCGAGCAGACCCGGGTGCTCGGCGGTCTCCCCGCCGACCAGGGCGCAGCCGGCCAGCGCACAGCCCTCGGCGATGCCCTTGACGATGGCGGCGACCCGCTCGGGCACGACCTTGCCGACGCAGATGTAGTCGGTCATGAACAGCGGCTCGGCACCGCACACCACCAGGTCGTCGACGACCATGCCGACCAGGTCGTGGCCGATGGTGTCGTGCTTGTCCATGGCGGCGGCGATGGCGACCTTGGTCCCCACACCGTCGGTGGCCGAGGCCAGCAGCGGCCGCTCGTAGCGCTTGAAGGCGGACGCGTCGAAGAGCCCGGCGAAGCCGCCGAGGCCGCCGACCACCTCGGGGCGGCTCGCCTTCTTCACCCACTGCTTCATGAGCTCGACGGCGCGGTCGCCCGCCTCGATGTCGACGCCGGCGGCGGCGTAGGTGGCGCCGTTCTGGTTCGTGGTCACTGCGGTGCGGCCCTTTCGGGTCAGTGGGGGGATGGAACAGCGGTGGGGCCCCGGTTCCGGGACCCCACCAGGGCTTGCTAGGGGCGGCGCAGGGCGTCGGCCGCGCCCGCTCCGCCGAGCAGGGACTGGACACCGTCCAGATCGCTGCCGGTCGGCTTGCCGCGGACCGCCGGCGGCTGCTGGCCGCCCTTGATCTCGGCCTCCAGCAGGAGTTTCCCGAGCAGCGCCGGGTCGGGCAGCTCCATCGGGTACTCGCCGTCGAAGCAGGCCCGGCAGAGCCGGTCCTTCGGCTGCTTGGTGGCTTCGATCATGCCGTCGATCGAGATGTAGGCGAGCGAGTCGGCGCCGAGCGTGCGGCCGATCTCCTCGACGGTCATCCCGTTGGCGATCAGCTCCGCGCGGGTGGCGAAGTCGATGCCGAAGAAGCACGGCCACTTCACCGGCGGCGAGGAGATCCGGATGTGCACCTCGGCCGCGCCGGCCTCGCGCAGCATCCGGACCAGCGCGCGCTGGGTGTTGCCGCGCACGATCGAGTCGTCGACCACGACCAGGCGCTTGCCCGCGATGACTTCCTTCAGCGGGTTGAGCTTGAGGCGGATGCCGAGCTGGCGGATGGTCTGGCTGGGCTGGATGAAGGTACGGCCCACATAGGCGTTCTTCACCAGGCCGGAGCCGTACGGGATGCCGCTGGCCTCGGCGTAGCCGATGGCGGCCGGAGTACCGGACTCCGGGGTCGCTATCACCAGGTCGGCCTCGACGGGCGCCTCGGCGGCCAGCTTGCGGCCCATCTCCACGCGGGAGAGGTGCACGTTGCGGCCGGCGATGGAGGTGTCGGGGCGGGCCAGGTAGACGTACTCGAAGACGCAGCCCTTGGGCTTGGCCTCGGCGAAGCGGGAGGTCCGCATGCCGTTCTCGTCGATGGCGATCAGCTCGCCGGGCTCGACCTCGCGGATGAAGGAGGCGCCGCAGATGTCGAGCGCCGCCGTCTCGGAGGCGACCACCCAGCCGCGCTCCAGCCGGCCGAGGACCAGCGGGCGGATGCCCTGCGGGTCGCGGGCGGCGTAGAGCGTGTGCTCGTCCATGAAGACGAGCGAGAACGCGCCCTTGACCTTGGGCAGGACGAGCTTGGCCGTCTCCTCTATGGAGAGGTCCGGGTGGCCGGCGAGCAGCGCGGTCACCAGGTCGGTGTCGTTGGTCGCGGCGGCCCGGCCCGAGCGGGAGACGTGCTCCTCACCGGGCAGTTCGGCGACCATGGCCGCCAGTTCGGCGGTGTTCACCAGGTTTCCGTTGTGCCCGAGGGCCAGCGAACCGTGAACGGTCGCCCGGAAGGTCGGCTGGGCGTTCTCCCAGACCGAGGAACCGGTGGTCGAGTAGCGGGCGTGTCCGACGGCGATATGCCCGTGCAACGACCCCAGGGAGGCCTCGTCGAAGACCTGGGAAACGAGCCCCATGTCCTTGAAGACGAGAATCTGGGAGCCGTTGCTCACTGCGATGCCCGCGGATTCCTGACCGCGGTGCTGCAGGGCGTAAAGGCCGAAGAACGTGAGCTTGGCGACCTCCTCGCCGGGAGCCCAGACACCGAAGACGCCGCAAGCGTCCTGGGGGCCTTTCTCACCGGGAAGAAGATCGTGGTTGAGTCTTCCGTCACCACGTGGCACGCCTTCGAGTCTAGGGCAGTTGGCGCGGGCTTCCGGAACCAGGGAGGCGCGGATTGTTGGCCGAACGTTCAGTAACGCGCGTAGACGAAACCCCTTACCCAACGCGTAATTGAGGGTCCGGGAATTCGCCGAGGGGCCGCTTGGCCTTGCGGTTCGCGCCCGTTGGGGCATTCCGTGCACGGACCGCCCGGTGGCGGGCGGCGGCGAACGTGAGCCTGCTCACCCGGGACGCCGGGGCACCCGGTGCGCACCGCTCGCGGGGGGCGCCGGGCTCACGGCCCCCGGCGCCCGCACGCTCACGGGTGCCCGCCCCGCTCACACGGCCGGCAGCAGCAGGCCCCAGGCGCCCGGGTGGACCGTCCAAGTGCGGGTCCGGACCGGGCCGACCGGGTGGCCGTCCGCCTCGTAGCCGAAGCCCCGTCCGGCCACCGAGACGGTCGCCGCCCGGGTGCGCACCAGTGCGCCCGGCGCACGGACCACGACCTCCATCACGCCCGCGCCGGCCGCCTCGCCGCCCGGCAGGGTCACCTGGACCAGCCGGACCGGCCGGTGGACGTCCGCGAGCAGCCGTCCGTCCGCCTCGACCCGGATCCGGGAGCTGTGGTCGTTCTTGCCGTTCTCGGAGGTGAGTGGACTCGCCTGCTCGGCCGCAGCCAGTTTCGCCCATAGCGAACGCCAACCACCCGTACGGCCGACCATTCGACGCACCCCGCTCCCGGAGATCCGGACCCCGCCGAGCGCGACCCCGCCACCGTCGTCCACCAGCAGGTCAAGCTTGCGCGGCGCGCCCGAGAGCACCGCCCGCGCGGCCGGGACCGGCGCACCCGGCACGCCGAGCGCGCGGGCCGCCGTCAGCTCGTTCGCCCGCCCGACCGGGACCATGCCCACCGGGTCCGTCCCCAGCTCACGCTGGCGGTAGAGGGCCTGGAGCACCCGTTGCAGCGCAAGGTCGGATCCGATCACCACCGGTCGGCGGCGACCCCGGTGCGAAAGCACCCGGTCGAGCTCGGACGGGCTCTCCGGATAGGCCACCTTGACGTCCGCACCTCCGCAGAGGACGTCCTTCGCGATCCGCACCGACTCGCCGTCGGACTGCCGGGCCGCCGGGTCGAGGAGCAGCAGGAGCGGCTCGGGGCCGCCGGTTGCAGGCGTGGACAGGGACGACACGACCGGTCCTTCCTCAGGTAATCTCTCGGTGCAAGAGCCCCTTGCGCTATTGCGCCAGGGGCTTCGTCTATCTCGGGGCAGACTGCGGCCTACGCAGGATGCCCCAACCGGAAGGGGTGTACGCCTGTGCCGGCACTCGTGCTCGTTGGCGCTCAGTGGGGAGACGAGGGCAAGGGGAAGGCGACCGACCTCCTCGGTGGCTCCGTCGACTACGTCGTTCGCTACCAGGGCGGCAACAACGCCGGTCACACGGTGGTCATCGGCGATCAGAAGTATGCCCTGCACCTCCTGCCTTCCGGCATCCTCAGCCCGAATGTGACGCCGGTGATCGGTAACGGCGTCGTCATCGACCCGGGCGTGCTGCTCTCCGAACTCAAGGGTCTCGACGAGCGCGGCATCGACACCTCCAAGCTGCTGATCTCGGGCAACGCCCACCTGATCACGCCGTACCACCGCACCCTGGACAAGGTCACCGAGCGCTTCCTCGGCAAGCGCCGGATCGGCACCACCGGCCGCGGCATCGGCCCGTCCTACGCGGACAAGATCAACCGCGTCGGCATCCGGGTCCAGGACCTCTTCGACGAGTCGATCCTGCAGCAGAAGATCGAAGCCGCGCTGCACGACAAGAACCAGCTGCTGGTCAAGCTCTACAACCGCCGCGCCATCCCGGCCGAGCTGGTGCTGGAGGAGTACCTCGGCTACGCGGACAAGATCAAGCCGTTCCTCGCCGACACCACCCTGGTCCTGGACGAGGCGCTGAAGGCGAACAAGGTCGTCCTGCTGGAGGGCGGCCAGGGCACCCTGCTGGACGTCGACCACGGCACGTACCCCTTCGTCACCTCGTCGAACCCGACCGCGGGCGGCGCCTGCACCGGCGCCGGCATCGGCCCGACCAAGATCGACCGGGTCATCGGCATCCTGAAGGCGTACACCACCCGCGTCGGCTCGGGCCCGTTCCCGACCGAGCTGCTGGACGCCGACGGCGAGGCGCTGCGCCGGATCGGCGGCGAGCGCGGTGTGACCACCGGCCGTGACCGCCGCTGCGGCTGGTTCGACGCGGTCATCGCGCGCTACGCGACCCGGGTCAACGGCCTGACCGACTTCTTCCTCACCAAGCTCGACGTGCTGACCGGCTGGGAGCAGATCCCGGTCTGCGTCGCGTACGAGATCGACGGCCGCCGCGTCGAGGAGCTCCCGTACAACCAGTCGGACTTCCACCACGCCAAGCCGATCTACGAGACGCTGCCGGGCTGGACCGAGGACATCAGCAAGGCGAAGACCTTCGCCGACCTGCCGAAGAACGCCCAGGCGTACGTGAAGGCGCTGGAGGAGATGTCCGGCGCTCCGATCTCGGCCATCGGCGTCGGCCCGGGCCGGACCGAGACGATCGAGATCAACTCGTTCATCTAGGCCTGCCTTCGGTCGTGTGAAGGGCCCTGCGGGATGCGTCCCGCAGGGCCCTTCCGCATCCCCTCTCGCCTGTTGCGCAATTTTGCACTAGTCCAATATTCCATTGCATCTAGTGCAGAGTGGCGCTACCTTGCGGCCATGACCGCGAAGCTGCCCGCGCCCGTCACCCTGACCGGCCGCCATGTCCGTCTGGAGCCCCTGGGGCGCCACCACCTGCCCGAGCTGTTCGCCGGCGTGGGCGCGGACCCGGAGGTCTGGCGGTGGATCCCGTTCAGCGCCCCGACGACGGAGGAGGAGCTGGGCGCGATCCTCGACATCCGGCTCGCCGAGGTGGCCGCCGGGCGGGCGGTGAAGTTCGCCGTCATCGACCTCCCGTCCGGCCGCGCCGTCGGCATCACCGGGTACTACGCCTTCAGCGCCGTCGACGAGCTGGTCGAGATCGGCGGCACCTGGCACGCCCGGTCGGTCTGGCGGACGGCGGTGAACACGGAGTCCAAGCTGCTGCTGCTCACCCACGCCTTCGAGGAACTGGGCATGGGCCGGGTGTTCTGGAAGACGGACGCGCTCAACGAACGCTCCCGCAACGCGATCCTGCGGCTGGGGGCCACGTACGAGGGCACCCACCGGCGCGACAAGCGCCGCGCGACCGGGGTCTGGCGGGACACCGCGTACTTCTCGATGCTCGCGGACGAGTGGCCGGCCGCGAAGCAGCGCCTGAGCGACCGGCTGGCCACCCGGTGAGCGCCCGGCGGCCGGCCCCGGTGACGCTCCTCGGGCGACATGTCCGCCTGGAGCCGCTCGGGCGCCACCACCTCGCCGAGCTCTTCGCCGCCGGGGGCGGGGACGAAGAGGTGTGGCGCTGGCTGCCGGATACCACCCCGCGGACCGAGGCCGAGCTGGGGGCGGTCCTCGACGCGCGCCTCGCCGAGGTGGAACGCGGTGAGCGGGTGGCGTTCGCGGTGATCGGCCTCGGCGGCAGCGGGCGGGCGGTGGGGTGGACGTGCTACCACCGCTTCAGCACGGTGGACGAGTACGTGGAGATCGGCTGGACCTGGTACGCCCGGGCCGTGTGGCGGACGGCGGTGAACACGGAGTCCAAGCTGCTGCTGCTCACCCATGCGTACGAGGAACTGGGCATGGGCCGGGTCTGCTGGCAGACGGACAGCCTCAACGAGCGCTCCCGCAGCGCGATCCTGCGGCTGGGGGCCGCCTTCGAGAGCGTCCACCGCCGTGAACGGCGGCGGCCGGACGGGAGTTGGCGCGACAGCGCCTACTACTCGCTGCTGGCCGAGGAGTGGCCGGCGGCGAAGTCACGGCTGGTCGAACGGCTCGCCCGCGGCTGAGCGCCGACCAGCCAGGTCGGCCAGCCGGTGACGACCCGCCCGTTCACCGGACGCCGACTGCGGCGACGGCCCAAATCGCCTTGCTGTACTGCCCGATGGGCTCGACGCCCCACTCCTCGGCGAGCACGTCGACGATGCCCAGGCCCCGGCCACCGGCCCCCCGTGGGCCGCCTTCGTCCTCGGCGTCCAGGTCGGCGAGTTCGACCACTTCTGCGCCTGGACAAGCCTCCCCCGGTGGCCTCTTGCTCACCGCAAGGGCCACCGGTCGGCACCTGAAGCACTGAGGGAACTGCGCGAGCGATCCGGGCTCCAGTGAGCCCGGATCGCTGGTCGAACTGGTCAGCGAGGAAGGCGGGATGGCCGTGGTGCACCCGCTGTTCGAGCCGGACGGGCCGCGTCGGACCGTCCCCTCGGACAAGCTCGTGCGCCGGATCGGCGACAGCGGCCACTGTGGCTGAGGCGTGGGAACCCAGGGCCGGCCGGCGAACTCCCGCGCCGGAAAAGGTCAGGCCCGCGCGGTTCAGCAGAACTCGGAGCCACTGCCGACCCGCCTGCCTGCCTGCGGGGAGGACACGGGCTGAGCCGCCGAAGCGCTTCGCGGGTGGTCCGGCCCGGAAAATGGGGAGGAGGGGAACGGGCCGGTTTCGGTACGATCGGGCCGCCCACAGTGGAACGTCGCTCTGTGCGGCGGCCCGGGAGCCGGCCACGCGTCGGGTTCCCGTCGCGGCCCCCAGAGCCTGCGCCCGTCATGGCACTCCGGGTGGGGTGCGTACGGGAGAAATCGGAGCATCCGAGGATGGCTCGGCACCTGATCACCAGCGCCCTTCCGTACATCAACGGGATCAAGCACCTGGGCAACATGGTCGGGTCGATGCTCCCGGCGGACGTCTACGCACGCTATCTGCGTCAGCGGGGCCACGAGGTGCTGTACATCTGCGCGACCGACGAGCACGGGACGCCGGCCGAGCTGGCCGCCCAGGACGCGGGCCTGCCGGTCGCGGAGTTCTGCGCGCGGGCGCACGACCGGCAGAAGGCGGTGTACGACGGCTTCCGGCTGTCCTTCGACTTCTTCGGCCGCAGCTCCTCCCCGCAGAACCGGGAGATCACCCAGGAGATCGCCCGCGAGCTGCACGCCAACGGCTTCATCGAGGAGCGGGCGATCCGGCAGGTGTACTCGATCGCCGACGGGCGGTTCCTGCCGGACCGGTACATCGTCGGTACCTGCCCGCACTGCGGCTACGACAAGGCCCGCGGCGACCAGTGCGAGAACTGCACCCGTGTCCTCGACCCCACGGACCTGCTGGAGCCGCGCTCCGCGATCAGCGGCAGCTCGGACCTGGAGGTCCGCGAGACCAGGCACCTCTTCCTGCTCCAGTCGAAGCTGACCGACGAGGTCGAGGCGTGGATCGCGGCCAACGGCGACGGCTGGCCCGTGCTCGCCTCCTCGATCGCCCGCAAGTGGCTGACCGAGGGCCTCCAGGACCGCTCGATCACCCGTGACCTGGAGTGGGGCGTCCCGGTGCCCGCCGACACCTGGCCGGAGCTGGCGGCCGAGGGCAAGGTCTTCTACGTCTGGTTCGACGCCCCGGTCGAGTACATCGGCGCCACCAGGGAGTGGGCGGACGCGGCCCCGGCCGGCGAGGTCCGGGACTGGCGGTCCTGGTGGTACGAGACCGACGGAACCGTCCGGTACACGGAGTTCATGGCGAAGGACAACGTCCCGTTCCACACGGTGATGTTCCCGGCGACCCTCCTGGGCTCCCGGCAGCCGTGGAAGAAGGTCGACTATGTCAAGGCCTTCAACTGGCTCACCTACTACGGGGGCAAGTTCTCGACCAGCCAGCAGCGGGGCATCTTCACCGACGTCGCCCTGGAGCTGCTGCCGGCCGACTACTGGCGCTACTTCCTGATGGCGCACGCACCGGAGTCGGACGACTCCAGCTTCACCTGGGACCTCTTCGCCTCGGTGGTGAACAAGGACCTGGCCGACACCCTCGGCAACTTCGTCAACCGCGTGCTGTCGTTCAGCCGCAAGCGGTTCGGCGACGCGGTCCCGGGCGGCCACGGACCGGGCGGCCACGGACCGGGCAGCCACGAGCCGGGCGAGGCCGAGCAGCGGCTGGGCGCGCAGATCGCCGGGCTGCTGGCCGACTACGAGGGCGATCTGGAGGCGCTGAACTTCCGCAAGGCCGCGCGGAGTCTGCGCGCGCTGTGGAGCGCGGGCAACGCCTACCTGGACGAGAAGGCGCCCTGGCTCCAGGCGAAGACCGACCCGGAGGCCGCCGCGCTGACCCTGCGCACGGCGATGAACCTGATCCACCTCTACGCGGTGGTCTCCGAGCCGTTCATCCCGACCGCGGCGGCGGCCATGCGGCAGTCGTTCGCGCTCGCCGAGGACGCCCCGGCCCGTACCGCGGCCTGGGCGAGCGCCGAGCAGGCCCGGGCGCTGGACTTCCTGCCGGCCGGCACCGCCTTCACCGTCCCGCCGGTGCTCTTCGCCAAGATCACGGACGAGGACCTGGCCGCCTGGACCACCCGGTTCGGCGGCGAGTAGCGCACCGGCCCGGGAGAAGGTCAGACGGAGGCCTCCCCGGGGACCGTCTCGGCGGCGACCCAGCCCAGGTAGGCCGGGCCGCCGCCGACCACCGGCACGACGATGATCTCGGGGACGTCGTAGTCGTGGTGCTCGGCGACGAACGCGGTGAGGCGGTCGGCGAGGTCGGCGCGGGTCTTGAGGTCGACCCGCCACTCGGGGCTCTCCCGGACGGTGCCCTCCCACCGGAAGAGCGACTGGATCGGGTGGATCTGGGCGCAGGCGGCCAGGCGCTCGCGCACGACGGCGGCGGCGAGGGCGCGGGCCTGGTCCTCGGTCTCGGTGCTGGTGGTCACCACGACGACGGCGTGGTCGGTAGCTGCCATGGGGTGGACAGTACCGCCGCCGCGCCGGGTGCGGCGGCCTCACCCCGACGCCCTCCGGCGGTGTCTGACGGGTCATTCGCCCTGGCGCGCCCGCCGCCTCGACCGGCCCACCGGCCGGCCGGTGGGCCGCGGTCTTCACCCGTTCGTGGAATCGTCCCGCCCGGCCGGCATCCGCGACACTGGCATCGGCGAGACGGGCCCCGCCCGACGAACGCGAGGAGGTCACGATGGACGCCGAGGACGAGCCGCTGGCCGAGTGGTACGCCGCACGGTCGAAGCGACGGCGGACGCCCGGGACAAGGGACGCCATCACGCTGGCCGACGGACCGCCGCGCGGGGCGCACGTGTTCGCGGACGAGCCGCGGCTGGTGGTCGAGTGGGACGGCTTCGCGTGGCAGCCGGTCGCCGTGGCGGAGAACTACGGGGAGGCGTACCCGCTGATCGCCAGGGTCGACCGGGCGGAGGCCTTCCCGCAGGCGGACACGCCCGTGCCGCTGCTGCGGAAGGGGACCGGGCGGCACCGCCGGGCGTGACAGGGCGCGCGGAAGTGCGTCTCCCCCGCCGCCGACTGCCCTTCCGGCCCCGGAAACCGGTTCCGCCCCGCCGCTGAACTCCGTTGCGGGAGCGGCCCGGACGCTGCACGATCTCGCCATGGAAACCTTCACCGCGCCGGACGGCACCCGGCTGGCCTACCACGTCATCGGCAAGGGCGAGCCGCTGCTCGTGCTCCCGGGCGGGGCGATGCGCGACTCCGCGTACCTGGGGGACCTCGGCGGGCTCTCGGCGCACCGCGCGCTGCACATGCTCGATCTGCGCGGCACGGGGCGGTCGGAGACCCCGGCTGACACGTCCTCGTACCGGTGCGACCGGCAGGTGGCGGACGTGGAGGCGCTCCGCGCGCACCTCGGCCTGGAGCGCGCGGACGTGCTCGGCCACTCGGCGGGAGCGATCCTGGCCACCCTGTACGCGCTCCGCCACCCGGACCGCACCGGGAAGCTGGCGCTGGTGACGCCGAGCCTGCGGGCGTTCGGGTTCGACACCACCGAGGAGGACTACCGGTCGGCCACGGCCGCCCGCGGCGTCGAGGGCGAACCGTGGTTCCCGGCGGCCTGGGCCGCCCTCGAAGCCGCGTTCGCCGGGACGGCCACCGAGGCCGACGAGGCCACCCTGTCGCCCCTGTACTACGGCCGTTGGGACGCCACCGCGCAGGCCCACGCCGCCGTCGCCCCCGGCCAGCTCCACCCCGAGGCCGCGCGGATCTACTACAGCGGCGGCTGCCGACCGGACGAGATCCGGGCGGCCGCCGCCGGGGTGGCGTCGCCCGTCCTCGTCCTGGCCGGCGAGTTCGACGCCGTCCCGCGCCCGGACGCCGCCAAGGAGGCCGCCGCGCTCTTCCCGAACGGCGAGACCGCCGTCCTGCCCGCCGGCGGGCACTACCCGTGGCTGGACGACGCCGACGCGTTCGTCCGCACGCTGGCGGGGTTCCTCGACCGGCCTCTCGACCGGCCTTAGGAAGACGCCCGGGCGGTGAACACGGTGGTGGCGGTGAGGAAGAAGACGTCCGGGCGGTGCAGGAGACCGGTCGGTGCGTCGGTGTCCACCAGGGCCTCCAGCGCGGCCCGGTCCCCGGCGTCCAGGTACTCACCGAACCGGTCGCGCAGGCGGGTCACATGGGCCTGCAGGTGCTCGCGGGCCAACGGGGCGAGCGGGGCCGGCCAGTCGGTGAGGAAGGTCCGCGTGCCGCTGAGGGTGAGACCGGCCCGGGTGAGCATGGCCGGCCAGTCCTCCACCTCCTCGGTCGCATCCGGCAGGTCTGCGCGCATGTCGGCGAAGCCACCCTCCCAGGCGGCGTCCAGGCGGGCCTGCAGGCCGGGGCGGCCCAGGCCGATGTCGCGGGGCAGGAAGCGCGGCGGCAGGCCGCGTTCGGCGATGGCCAGCAGGCCGCCGGGCCGCAGCGAGGCGGCCAGGGCGGTCAACGCCGCCTGCTGGTCGCCGAGATGGTGGACGGCGTTGGCGGACCAGATCAGATCGGCGGTACCGAGCGTGCCGAAGTCGCCCGGCAGGTCGGCCCGGTGGGTGGTGATCCGGCCGGCGGACCGGGCCTGGGCCCGGGCCAGCAGGGCGGGCGCCTGGTCGACGGCGACCACCTCGGCGTCCGGGAAGGTGTCGGCGAGCAGACCGGTGACCACGCCCGGGCCGCTGCCGACGTCCAGGACCCGCCCGACGCCGGCCGGCCCGCCGTCCGTGCTCAGCAGCTCGCGCAGCCAGTGCGCGGCCCGGGTGATGGCGGGGGCGCTCAGCTCGGCCTCGCGCTCCAGGTGGTCGCCAAGAGCACCCCAGTCGTAGTCGTGGCCGTGGTTGTGCTCGTGGCTGTGGCTGTGGTCCTGCTTGTGGTTGTGGCCGTGCATCGTGCGCTCCGATCGGGAGGGGCGGTTCTCTCGGGGACTTCAGACGGTGACTGCGGTGGCTGCCGCACGGTGGGCCTCGACGGCCTGCCGGACGTCCTCCTCCACCAGGTCGTGATTGATCGCGAACGCCGCCGCCGAGCCCTGCCCGGCCGCGGTGACGACCTGCGCGCGCGGATCGGCGACATTGCCCACCGCCCAGACCCCGGGCACGCTGGTGCCGCCGAAGCGGTCGGTGGTGACCCAGCCGTTCCCGTCGCGGGCACAGCCCAGGCCGAACAGCAGGGCGTCCCGCGGGACCATCCGCGGGAAGACGAACACCGCCTCGCGGGGCACGACCCGGCCGCCCGCCAGCTCCACCCCGCGCAGCCGGTCGCCGTCCACCACCAGCCACTTGACCGCGCCCTCGACGACCCGGACACCGCGGGCGGCGAGCTGTTCCCGCTCGCCGTCCGCCAGGTCCATGGTGTGCGGGAAGAACACGACGTCGTCCGACCACTGGCGCAGCAGCAGGGCGTGGTTCACCGCGCCCGGGTGGGTGCCGAGCACGCCGAGCGGTCGGTCGCGGACCTCGTAGGCGTGGCAGTAGGGGCAGTGCAGCACGTCCCGGCCCCAGCGTTCGGCGAGGCCCGGGATCTCGGGCAGCCCGTCCCGCAGACCGGTGGCGACGACCACCCGGCGCGCGTGGAGCACCGGGCCGCCGGCCAGGTGGACCAGGAAGCCGGGGTCGATGTGGTCCACCCGGGCGTCGATCAGGTCGACGCCGTACCCGGCCACCTCCTCCCGGCCCACCGCCAGCAGGGCGGCCGGGGGCATGCCGTCGCGGGAGAGGAAGCCCCGCATCTCCTCGGCGGGGGCGTTGCGCGGCTGTCCGGCGTCCACCACGGCCACCCGGCGGCGGGCCCGGGCCAGGACCAGTGCGGCGTTCAGCCCGGCGGCGCCCGCGCCGACCACGACCACGTCGTACACGTCGTACACGTCGGACCCGCTGGCCCCGGGGCCTGCCATCACATTCTTGTCGCTCACGGCGATCACCTCCGTCGCCAGGCTGCGACCGGCGCCACCGTTGCGGCAAGCTTTGTTGCCGTTTCCGCGAAAGCGCGTGCGGTGAGCACGGGGCCCGCCGCCCGGACGAACCCCCTCCCCCCGCCGGAGGGACCACCGCCCGGATCATCCGCCCTCGACCGGGGCGTCAACTTCGTCGACACCGCCGACATGTACTCGGTCGGCGAGTCCGAACTGGCCCTCGCCTTCCCCCCGGCGCACCCGGCCGTCACCTCGGTGATCATCGGCCCGCGCACCATGGAGCGGCTCCAGGACGCCCTGAAGGGCGCGGACCTCGCCCTGGACGACGCCGCCCTCGACCGCATCAACGGGATCGTCCCGCCCGGCACCAACCTCTACCACCCCGACGGCGCCTGGCCCCCCGGCCCTCACCGACCCCGCCCTCCGCCGCCGCCCCCTCCCCGACCGGGCGGCGGGGTAGGACGGCGGGGTAGGACGGCGCCGAAGGCTTCCGTCACCCGGCCGGGAATTCGCGGCTACCGCCGGAGCAGGTCGACCACCCCGGTCAGGTCCTCCTCCCCGCCGCCCTCCGCGAGCCGCCGCTTCATCAGATCGAAGTACGGGGCGATCAGTTCGGTGCTGACCCCCTGCTCCTCGGCGGTGCGCAGGAAGGTCGGCGTGCCCGCGACCTGCATGGCGAGGCTGGAGACCACGCCCCTGGTGTAGTCGCCGCTCTCCAGTTGCTCGGCGGTCCTCGCCACGGACCCGGCCATCGCGTTGATCCAGGCGGACAGCAGCGGGGCGAAGCCGCCCGGCGCGACGGACTCCCCGCGGATCAGCGCGAAGGCGTGCGCGACCCCGGCGAACATCCCGTACATGGCGCTGAGCAGTGCCACGTCGTGCAGCGCCGCGAACCCGGCGTCCTCGCCGACGTAGGTGGTCCCGGCCGGGACGGCGAGGACGGCCCGGTGCTCCTCGAACAGTTCGCGCGAGCCGCTGTAGAGGACGTACGGGCCGGCCTCCGGGACGCCGATCATCGGCGGGACGGCCATCACCCCGCCGTCCAGGTACCGGGCGCCGCGCTCGCGGGCCCACTCGGCGCGGGCACGGGCCTGGCCGGGCGTGCCGGTGACGAGGTTGACCAGGTCCTTGCCGGTCAGGTCGACACCGTCCAGCGACGCGTCGACCGAGGCGTCGTCCAGCAGGCAGACGACCACCAGCCGGTTGGCGGCGACCGCCTCGGCGGGGCCGGCGGCGACGGTCGCGCCCCCGGCGGCGAACGGTTCGGCCCGGGCGGCGGTGCGGTTCCAGACGGTGAGCGGGTGGCCCGCGGCGAGCCAGGTACGGGCGAGCGCGCCGCCCATCGCGCCGAGGCCGAGCAGGGTGACGGGGGTCTTCGCAAGCGTGCCCGTGGTGTCAACGGTGTTGTGTGCCATGGCATTCAGCCTCGGCGCGGGCCCGCTGGTGATCAAGTACGCACTTCGAAGTGGGTGGTTACCCTGAGGTGAGCGAAGAGGTCGGAAAGGTGGGGGCATGGCGACCGTACCCAGGCCGGGCGCGTACGTCTGCGGGATCGACGCCGCGATGGACGTGATCGGCGGCAAGTGGAAGGTGCTGATCCTCTGGGCCCTGGACGAGCGCCCGAGCTGCCGCTTCGGCGAGCTGCGCCGTCTGGTGCCGGGCATCACCGAGAAGGTGCTGGCCGCCCATCTGCGCGAGCTGGAGGCGGACGGCATCGTGCACCGCGAGTCCTATGACGAGGTGCCGCCGCGGGTCGAGTACTCGCTGACGGCGGCGGGGGCCCGGCTCAACGCGGCGCTGGCCCCGTTGGGCGCCTGGGGGCGCGAGCACGTCCTGGGCGGCGGCCCGCACCCGGTGCGGCGCCTCCCGGAGGAGGCTCAGGCGATCGCGGCCGACACGATCGCCGCCACCGCGATGTTGCAGCTGGCCGAGACCCAGACCGCCGGGTGCGGCTCGGGCTCGACCAGGATGGCGCCGAGCCTGCCCGGCGTCAGGAGGTCCACCGCCCAGAACGCGACCGCCATCAACACCAGGCCGAGCAGGCCGTAGCAGGCCGTCGAGAGCAGGCCCTTGCCGAAGTCCTCGTAGGTGTACATGATCGCGGTGAAGACGATGCCGCCGATCCCGAGCAGCGCGGAGCTGAGCAGCACGGCGGCGTTGCGGTTGCGCTCGACCCAGATCTGGTGGCCGAGCCGGCCGGGCGTGAGCACGTCCACCAGGCCGACGCCGAGGAGCAGCAGCACCACGCCGACGCCGCCGAAAGCGGCCGCCGCACCGAGGCCGTGCAGGATGTCGTTCATGGCTGGTCCCCCGGGTCGCCGACGGTGTCCGATGGTCAAGGACCGGCAAAAGATAACCCATCGGACCGGGTCGGGGCCGGGAAACCCGGAGCGTTCCCGCGCCCCTCCGCCGGCACCGGCCTCAGTCGTCCTCCGCCACCAGGTGGTCGAGGCAGGCGGCGATCGCCAGCAGCAGGCCGGTGTCGGCGGAGGGGCGCGGGAACGCTCCGGGTTTCCCGGCCCCGGAACCACTTCCGGGAGATCCGGGCCAGGTCGTCACCATGGCCGTTCTCGATCCGGTAGTCCTTGTCGATCAGGTTCCCGTGGATCCTCAGCTCGCCGCCGCCGGCCAGCTCCACCAGGTACTTGTCGCGGAACGGGGTGAACAGCTTCTCCCGGACGGTGGCGACCACCTCACCGTCGGCGTTCTCGATCCTCATCGCGTCCCGGACGGTGAACGCCTTCTCCTTCAGGACCGCGACCACCCGGCCGTGCGCGTCCTTCAGCTCGAAGGTGTGGTGCAGCCGCAGCACCTTGCCGTCCACCAGGTACGCCTTGTGCCCGTGGTCGTCCTCGATCCAGTAGTCGTCGCCGACCGCGAACAGCTTCTCCCTGACCAGGTACCGCATCCCGCCTCCTCCGTCCGGACGCCCCCAGCGGACGCCCGCACCATTCGACCCGATCCGCCCACCCCCCGAAAAGCACCGCCGCGCACGTGTGTTGAATGCCCCCATGCGCCCCGACACCACCGTGACCCTCCACGGCGACCGCCTCGACCTCGTCCCGGTCGGACCCGAACACGCCGAGGAGATGGCCGCCGCCCTCGCCGACCCCGCCCTGCACGTCTTCACCGGCGGCGAACCCGCCACCGCCGACGCGCTGCGCACCCGCTACGCCCGGCTCGCCGCCGGCTCCCCCGACCCCGCCGAGGCCTGGGGCAACTGGGCCCTGCGACTACGCGCCGACGGCCGGCTGACCGGCTACGTCCAGGCCACCATCGGCCCGGACGCCACCGAGATCGCCTGGGTGCTCGGCACCCCCTGGCAGGGCCGCGGCCTCGCCACCGAGGCCGCCCGCACCCTGCTCGCCCACCTCACCGCGACCGGCACCACCACCGTCCTCGCCCACATCCACCCCGACCACCACGCCTCCGCCGCCATCGCCCGCGCCCTCGGCCTCACCCCCACCGAGGTGTGGCAGGACGGTGAACTCCGCTGGCGGCTGGAATGCCCGCCGACCGGGTGAGGTTTGATTGGGGCATGGCTTCTCGTGCACGGGTACGCGCCCCCGAACTGGTCGGCGACGGCGGATGGCTCAACACCGGCGGCAGGGATCTGACCCTTGCCGACTTCCGGGGCAAGATCACCATCCTGGACTTCTGGACGTTCTGCTGCGTCAACTGCCTGCACGTCCTGGACGAGCTGCGCGAGCTGGAGGAGAAGCACCGCGACACCGTGGTGATCGTCGGGGTGCACTCGCCCAAGTTCGTGCACGAGGCCGACCACCAGGCGGTCGTGGACGCCGTCGCGCGGTACGAGGTGCACCACCCGGTGCTGGACGACCCGGCGCTCGCCACCTGGAAGCAGTACGCGGTGCGGGCCTGGCCGACGCTGGTGGTGATCGACCCCGAGGGGTACGTGGTGGCCCAGCACGCCGGTGAGGGGCACGCGCACGCGATCGCCCGGCTGGTCGAGGAGCTGGAGGCCGAGCACACGGCCAAGGGCACCCTGCGGCGCGGCGACGGCCCGTACGTGGCGCCCGAGCCGACCGCCGGGGACCTCGCGTTCCCCGGCAAGGCCGTCCGGCTGCCGAACGGCCACTTCCTGGTCGCCGACTCCGGCCACCACTCGCTGGTCGAGCTGGCCGGGGACGGCGAGCGCGTCGTCCGCCGGATCGGTGACGGGCAGCGCGGCCTGGTCGACGGCGCCGCCCCCCGGTTCAGCGAGCCGCAGGGCCTGGTGCTGCTCCCCGAGGGGCCCGTCCGGGACGCGCTGGGCTGCGACGTGGTGGTGGCCGACACCGTCAACCACGCGCTGCGCGGCGTGCGGCTGGCCGACGGCGGCGTCACCACCCTGGCCGGCACCGGCCGGCAGTGGTGGCAGGGTTCCGCCACCGAGGGCCCGGCCCGCGAGGTGGACCTCTCCTCGCCGTGGGACGTGGCCTGGTTCGACGGCCGGGTCTGGATCGCCATGGCCGGTGTCCACCAGCTCTGGGCCTACGACCCGGCCACCGGCACCGTCGGCGTCGCGGCCGGCACCACCAACGAGGGCCTGGTGGACGGGCCGGTCGCCGAGGCCTGGTTCGCCCAGCCGTCCGGCCTCGCCGTCTCGGCGGACGGCGAGCGGCTCTGGGTCGCCGACTCCGAGACCTCCGCGCTGCGGTCGGTTTCACGTGAAACAAAGACCGTCCACACCGCCGTCGGCACCGGCCTGTTCGACTTCGGCCACCGGGACGGCGCGGCCGATCAGGCGCTGCTCCAGCACCCGCTGGGCGTCACCGTGCTGCCCGACGGGTCGGTGGCGGTCAGCGACACCTACAACCACGCGCTGCGCCGCTTCGACCCGGCGCGCGGCGAGGTCACCACGCTCGCCACCGACCTGCGCGAGCCGTCCGGGGCGGTACTGGTGGACGGCGACATCGTCGTCGTCGAGTCCGCCCGGCACCGGCTGACCAGGCTGCGGCTGCCCGAGGAGGCCGTCCGGGTCGAGTCGGTCGCGCACCGCACCCAGCGGGCGGCCACCGAGGTCGCGCCGGGCGCGTTCCGGCTGGACGTGGTCTTCTCGGCGCCGAGCGGCCAGAAGCTGGACGAGCGCTACGGCCCGTCCACCCGGCTGCTGGTCAGCTCGACCCCGCCCGAGCTGCTGGTCTCCGGCGCGGGGGCCGACTCGGCGCTCTCCCGCGAGCTGGTGTTCTCCGACGCGGTGGCCGAGGGCGTGCTGCACGTGTCGGCGATGGCCGCCTCCTGCGACGACGACCCGGAGATCGAGTACCCGGCCTGCCACGTCCACCAGCAGGACTGGGGCGTGCCGGTGAAGCTCGCCGCCGACGGCGCGCGCCGGCTGCCGCTCGTCCTGGCCGGGATGGAGTAGGCCCGTACCCGCGCGAACGCGAAGGGGCCCGGCAGCACGCCGGGCCCCTTCGCCGTACCGGGGGCCTCAGCCCTCCAGGAAGGCCTTGATCGCGCTGGCCAGCAGGTACGGGTCCTCCGCGCCGCACAGCTCACGCGCCGAGTGCATGGAGAGCGCCGCGATGCCGCAGTCCACCGTGCTGATGCCGAGCCGCGCCGCCGTGATCGGGCCGATGGTCGTACCGCAGGGCATGGCGTTGTTGGAGACGAAGGTCTGCCACGGCACGCCGGCCTTCTCACAGGCCGCCGCGAACACCGCCCGGCCGATGCCGTCGGTCGCGTAGCGGTTGTTGACGTTGACCTTCAGGATCGGCCCGCCGTTGGGCATCGGGTGGTGCCCCGGCTCGTGCCGCTCGCTGTAGTTCGGGTGGACGGCGTGGCCCATGTCGGAGGAGAGGCAGACCGTGCCCGCCAGCGCCCGGGCGCGGTCCTCGGGGCTGCCGCCGCGCGCGTAGACGCTGCGCTCCAGCACATTGCCGAGCAGCGGGCTCTGCGCGCCGGTGTCCGACTCGCTGCCGGTCTCCTCGTGGTCGAAGGCGGCCAGCACCGGGATGTACGGCAGGTCGGCGCCCGCGACGGCGGCCAGCGCGGCGGTCGCGGCGTGCACCGAGAGCAGGTTGTCCAGCCGCGGGCCGGCCAGCAGTTCGCGGTCCCGGCCCAGATAGGAGGCGGGCTGGACGTCGTGCGTCATGAGGTCCCAGCCGGCCACCTCGGACGCCTCGACGCCCGCCCGCTGCGCGACGTACTCGATCAGCGAGCCCTCGTCGACCGGGCCGAGGCCCCAGATCGGGGTGAGGTGGCGCTGCTTGTCGAGCTTCATGCCCTCGTTGACCTGGCGATCCAGGTGGATCGCCAGCTGTGGCACGCGCAGCAGCGGCTCGTCCAGCTGCACCAGCCGGGAGCTGCCGTCGCGCAGCGCGAGCCGGCCGGAGAGGCCGAGGTCGCGGTCGAGCCAGGTGTTCAGCGGCACGCCGCCGTAGATCTCCACCGCGACCTGCCGCCAGCCCGCCGAACCGGTGTCCGGCACCGGCTTGACCCGCAGGTTCGGCGAGTCGGTGTGCGTGCCGACCACCCGGAAGGGCGTCTCGGGGCCCGCGCCCTGCGGCACGTACCAGGCGATCAGCGCGCCGCCGCGGATGACGTAGCGTCCCCCGGCCGTCGCGTCCCAGGCGTCGGTCTCGGCGACCTGCCGGAAGCCCGCCTTCTCCAGCCGCTCGGCGGCGCTCGCGACCGCGTGATAGGGCGACGGTGACGTGCCGAGGAAGGCGATCAGATCATCGGTGTGCGTCCGGTCGAAGAAAGCCTGGCGGGCGGCGGTCGACATGCTGCTCCTGAGTCGAGGGAGGGCCGAAGCCGGATGGGGGATCGGCTTCGCACCTTGAGCATATGCCCGTACACGGACATGACACTCGGAACGTCCCAACGGATGCAGAACGCAGACACAACCGTGAAGTGGCCGCCTCAGGACCCCCGGCACCCAGGGGTTTCGACTGATCGCGGACGGTCATCCCCGGCGCGCCGGGAGTCGGCCGGAACTCTTCTGAACTTCCCTCCCGAACCACCGAGTTGAAGCAATGATGGGACCGGTACGCACCGGCGGCAGGCCGGCCCGCACACGACCAGGAGGCCGCACACCGTGACCAGGAACCCGTCCGTGACGCACCGCGCGCTCGCCGCACTCGCCGGCTGCGCCGCACTCGCCGCAGTGGTCACCGGCTGCGGTTCCGGCGACGCCGACCGCACCGCCGCGCCCCGCCACCGCCCGGGCACAGAAGCCGGGCGAGGCACTGCGCAAGGCCTCCCGACCGGCAGGCCGCTCCTGAATGCCCGTCAGACCGGCTGAAGACCGTCGAGCCGCCGCGTCAACTCCTCCAGCGGCAGGCTCGGCACCGTCGCCAGCACCACCCCCGCCAGCCGCACCGCCGCCGGGGATCCCGAGCACGCCCGCAACAACGCCGCCCGCACCCCGGGCTCCCAGCTCCCGGGATCGACCCCACCCAACAGCTCCAGCAGCAGCAGCGCCTCGGCGTCCGTCAGCCGGCCGGCCGACGACGGGTCGGCCGGCCCCTCCAGCGCTTCGCCCGGGCCCGCTTTCGGACAGGCCGCCGCAACCAGCGCCGCCTCCTCGCGGCTCGCCACGCCCAGCGCCTGAACGATCCGCCGCAGCGAATCCGCGCGCGGGCGGGCCCGGCCGCGTTCGAGGTTCCCGATGGCCCGCGCGCTCAGCCCCGAGCGCTCGGCGAGTTCTTCCTGTGTCAAACCGGCCGCCTCACGCGTAGAACGCAGCAGCCCGCCAAAGTACTCCTGCCGCTCTTTCATCCCCGTCCCCCCGGAGGCAGCCACGTCCGATCTCACCTTAGGTAATCGATCGGACACCAGCCTCTGATATGACTTGAATCACAAGTCAATCCGCTCCGAACAAGGGCAACTTGGGCCCGCCCCGTCTCACATGACGAGACGACCCCCATGAACGGGTAACCCGCAGAGAAGTTCCGGCCCAAGTTCCTGTTCATCAGGTCGCTCCCGAACCAGGATCGAAGCCGTGCGAACCGCTCCGGCGACCCGCACGCGGCGGCCCCGCCATGCCGGGCGAGGCCACCGCGCATCTGCTCCGTCGCACCACCGCACAGTCATCAGCCATTCAGTGGCACGACCAGAGGAGCTGGACCCCATCATGGCACTTCGCAAGCGCATAGCGGCCCTGGCCATCGTCGGCAGCGCCGCCCTCGCCGGCACCGTCGTGGCCGCTGGCCCGGCCGCCGCGATCGACCGGGTCGACACCAACACCTGCAACTCTCGCAGCGACTTCTTCACGCTCTGGAACTACCCGCCCAAGGTCTGCTTCGCGGGCGACGGCGCAGCGAATGTGGAGATCTTCGACGTCTACCAGGTCAACTCCGGCAACAACAACTCCTACTTCAACTGGCAGAGCACCAACGGCGGTTCCTACCAGAGCCACCTTGGCAACGGCTACTACCAGACCTTCGACCCCCGGGTCAAGGTGACCTGGATCTACATCAACGGCCGCTGATCCACTGAGAACACCGGGCGTGAAAGAAAACTGAGCATCATGTCGGTGGTGAGTTCAGCAAAGGGCTCACCACCGGCAGCCCCGGGTGCGTGTCCGGACAGATCGCGAGGAAGAGACTTTGGCACACCATCTGACGACCCGTTTCCTGCCTGCGGCCATCATGATCGTCGGCGCGGTCACGGTCTCCGCCTGCGGAGGGCCCGGCGAGAACACGAAGGACGCTCCGCCGGCGGCCGGCCCGATACCCGTGATCACCGACCCGAGCCAGATCACCCTGCCGACCGACGCCTACCTTCCCACTGTCGCGCAGGTCCGCCAGGTGGTACAGGCCCAGGACGCGGTGGCGGCAGTCTGCATGCGGGAGTTCGGATTCGCCGGGCAGACGACGACCCTGGTGGGAGTCGACGAGGAGCCCCGGCGTCGGCTGACACACAGCCCGCTGTACGGCTACTTCGACGTGGTCGGCAACCAGTCGAAGGGGTACGACAACGTCCTCAGGCCGGATCAGTCGATTCCTGCCGGATCCGGTCCGGCACACACCCCTTCCGTCGAGGAACAGATCGCCTTCACCGGCTCCGGCATTACGGCCGGCCAGGCCACAGACAAGATCAACGGAAAGTCCGTTCCCCCTGGTGGATGCTCGGGGAAGGGACGGGACACGGTCGGCAACGCGCCCATAATCTCCGACACCTCGCTTCCCGACGGCGGCCCGAAGATACCCACGACCGACCCTCGCATCGTCGAGGCGTATGCCAAGTGGTCGGCCTGTATGCGGGCCAAGGGCTACAGCTACAAGGATCCTGTGGCAGCCAACCTCGACCAGAAGTGGCACCAGCCGTCAGAAACTCAACAGGCGAGCACCGAGCAGGTCGCCACCGCCACCGCCGATGTCGAGTGCAAGCTCGCCGGCAACACGGTGGGGGTCGTCGTGGCGGTCCAGAATGCCTACGCCAAGCAGTACGTCGAGGCCAACGCGGCCAAGCTCGCGACGTTCAGGCAACAGACCGACGATCTCCTCAGGAGGGCCGCACAAGTCCTTGCGGGCAGCCAGGGCTGACTTCCGGACCACCCCCTTACCTCCCACCGACAACCCATGGACGACACTCTCCCGTAGTGAAGTCCTCGGGGAGACAGCTTTGTTGATGACAGGCAAGAAGGCCGACCGACTGCGCGACGCCCACGCCGACGACACCGTCGCCCCGTCGCCGGGCCGTTCCCGGGCGGCACGGCGCAAGCGGGTGCTGCTGGCGGTGGCGGCGGGATCGGCGCTGGTCGCGGTCGGCGGGCTCGGGGCCGCGACACTGGTCAAGTCCCCGGCCGAGCGGGCCGCGCGGACCGCTCCGCCGGCGAACAGCCTGATCACCGCGCCGGTGACCAGCCAGGTGGTGAACCAGTCGGTGCCGACCCGCGGCGTGGTGTACCCGCCGACGCAGTACAACATCGTCCCGGCCGCCGCCTCCGCCGACGTCACCCAGCTGTACGTCTCGAAGCTGGGGGTGAAGACGGGCGACAGCGTGGCCAGCGGGAAGCTGCTGGCCGAGGTCTCCGGGCAGCCGCTCTTCGCGCTCAGGGGGCCGGTGCCCGCCTACCGCGACATCAAGCCCGGCAGCAACGGCCCGGACGTCACCGAACTTCAGGACGCGCTGGCCGAACTGGGGCATTCGAGCAGGCCCGACGAGAAGGGCAGCTACGGCCCCGGCACCGCGCAGGCGGTGAGCGACTTCTACCGCAAGCTCGGCTATCCCGTGCCCGTCACCGGCGCCACCACCCAACAGGCCGTCGACACCGCCCAGAAGGCGGTGGACGCGAGCCAGAAGGCCGTGGACTCGCTCACCGCCCAGAAGAAGGCGGGCGCCGCACCGCCCGCCGCTCCGCCGGGACCGGCTCAGACCGGTGCACCCCAGACCGGCGCACCCCAGCCCGGTACACCCCAGCCCAGTGCGCCCCAGACCGGCATACCTCAGACCGGCGCCCCGGCCCCGACCGCCGGGCTCGACCTCGACCGGCAGATCGCCGACGCGAAGAAGCAGTTGACCGCCGACAAGGCCGCCCTCGCCAAGGCCGCCGCGGCGAACGGCCCGATGGTCCCCGCCGCACACGTGGTGTTCCTGCCCACGCTGCCGGCCGCCGTCACGGCGGTCAACGGCTCGGTCGGCTCGCCGGTCAACGGCACCCTGCTCTCGCTCACCAGCGGAGGCCTGAGCCTCACCGGGCAGCTGGCGCCAGGTCAGGCCGCCGGGGTCAAGGCGGGGATGGCCGTGGAGATCCTGGTCGAGGACACCAACACCACGCTCACCGGCACGGTGGCCGAGGTCGGCGCCCCCACCACCACTCCCCCGGCCGGCAAGGTGATCACGCTCGGCGGAGCCGCCGCGGGCGGCGGCGCGGGCGCCGGCGGCACGGCCGGCGGGAACCCGGGATCCGCCGGGGGCCAGCCCAACGCTCCTGGCAGCGGAGTGAGTTACACCCCGATCACGATCAGCCCGACCGCCCCGCTGCCGGCCACGCTGAACGGCAAGAACGTCCGCCTCACCGTCCTGAAGGACAAGGCCGGCGCCCCCGTGACGGCCGTCCCGGTGGCCGCGATCACCACCAACGCGGCCGGCCAGACCTCCGTCACCAAGGTGGACGCCGCCGGCACCCGGACGACCGTGCCGGTGACCACCGGGGTGACGGCCGACGGCATGGTCGCCGTGACCCCGGCCGCCGGGACCGAACTGAGGCCCGGCGACCAGGTGGTGGTCGGCAAGTGAACGACGGACCACCGGTCATCGCCCTCACCGGGGTCGGCCGCAGCTACCCGGGCGAGCCCCCGGTCACCGCGCTGCACCCGTCCGATCTCACCGTCCACCGCGGGGAGTACCTGTCGATCACCGGGCCGTCCGGCTCGGGCAAGTCCACCCTGCTGCACCTGCTCGGCCTGCTCGACACCCCCAGCCGGGGCCGGTACGAACTCGACGGCATCGACACCGGAAGCCTCCGTGACCGGGACCGTTCGACGCTGCGCGGCAGCCGGATCGGCTTCGTCTTCCAGTCCTTCCATCTGCTGCCCCACCGCACCGCCGAGGAGAACGTGGTCCTGGCCCAGGTCTACAACCGCACCCCGGCCCGGACCCGCCGGGCCACCGCGCTGGCGGCGCTGCGCCAGGTCGGCCTCGGTCACCGGACGGACGCGCTGCCCACCACCATGTCCGGCGGTGAGCGCCAGCGGGTCGCGATCGCCCGCGCCCTGGTCAACCGGCCCAGCCTGCTGCTCTGTGACGAGCCCACCGGCAATCTGGACTCGGCCAACGCCGCGGCGGTGCTCACCCAGTTCGACGAGCTGCACGCGCAGGGCTTCACCCTGGTGGTGATCACCCACGATCCGGTGGTCGCGGCCCGGGCCGGACGCCAGGTCGCCATCCGCGACGGCGTGCTCAGCGAAACCGGGACCGCCGAAGCCCCGGACGCCGCCGCCCTGACCGCCGAAACCCCCGCCGCCGAAGCCGAGGTGCCGCTCTGATGGCCCGCGGCGTGCTGCCCGGGCCCGGCTCCCGGCTCGGCCTCAGGGACCTCGGCTCGGAGGCGGTCTCCGGCATCCTCCAGCGGCCCGGCCGCTCGGTGCTGACCATGCTCGGGACGGTGCTGGGCATCGGCGCCTTCGTCGCCGTCCTCGGCCTGACCGCGACGGCCTCCGGCCAGATCGGCGAGCAGTTCAGTCTGACCAAGGCGACCACCGTCCAGGTGACCGACCGGCCCCGAACCGACGGCCTCGCCCCCGGCACCAACCCGCCGACGGACTTCCCGGCGGACGCGGACCGCCGGCTCGCCGCGATCGACGGCGTCCGGGCGGCCGGCGTCTGGTGGCCGGTGCCCGGCAACCTGACCGTCTCCACCCGCCCGAACGGCGAGAACGAGGGAACCGGCCTCACCGTGCTGGCCGCCACCCCCGGCGCCGTGGCGGCGATGGAACCCACCCTGGCCACCGGGGTCACCATGGACGACTTCGTCCAGAGGACCGCCCAGCCGGTGGTGCTGCTGAGCCAGGCCGCCGCCAAACGCCTCGGCGTCAGCCGGCTCGACTCCCAGCCGGCCGTCTTCGTCAACGGGATGCCGTACACGGTGATCGGCATCTACTCGGACGTCCAGCGGCAGCCCAACGCCCTGCTCGGCCTGGTGATCCCGGCCAGTACGGCGCTGGAGCGGTACGGCAACCCCGGCACCGAACCGGACCGCGCGGCCCAGGGCCTGGTCGCCACCCGGGTCGGCGCCGCCTCCGTGGTGGCCGCGCAGATCCCGCTCGCGCTGCGGCCGGACGCTCCGGACTCCTTCACCGTCGTCCCGCCACCCGACCCGCACAGCCTCCAGGACAAGGTGACCTCCGACCTGACTGGCCTCTTCCTGGCGCTGGCCGGGATCTGCCTGCTGGTCGGCGCGGTGGGCATCGCCAACACCACGCTGGTCGCCGTCCTGGAGCGCACCGAGGAGATCGGTCTGCGCCGCTCGCTGGGCGCCCGGACCGGGCACATCGCCGCCCAGTTCCTCACCGAGTCCACGGCCCTGGGCACCCTCGGCGGTCTGATCGGCACCGGCCTCGGCGTGGTCACCGTCGTCGCCGTCGCCGCCGCCCGCGACTGGACGGCCGTCCTCCAGCCCGCCGCCACCCTCCCGGCCCCGCTGGTCGGTACCGTGGTCGGCCTGCTGGCCGGCCTCTACCCGGCGGTGCGCGCCGCCCGCACCGACCCCCTGAAGGCGCTGCGCAGCGGCTGAGCCCGGCGAGGCACGGCGGAGAAGATCCGAACAGCACGAAGGGGGCCCGCCGGTGATGGCGGGCCCCCTTCGTGCTGAGGGTGGGTCAGGCGGCCTGTGCGGCAGGGGAGGAACTCATCCCGACGGGATCAGAACGCCTCCTCCGCGAGCTCCATGATCTCATTGTCGACGCCCTCGGCGATCAGCCGCTGCGGGGTGACGGTCGGCAGGACGTTCCTGGCGAAGAAGCGGGCGGCCGCGACCTTGCCCCGGTAGAACGACACGTCCTTGCCGTTGGCGCCGGACTCCAGCTTGGCCAGGGCCACCGCGGCCTGGCGCAGCAGCAGCCAGCCGATCACGACGTCACCGGAGACCATCAGCAGGCGGGTGGTGTTGAGGCCCACCTTGTACATGTTCCTGACGTCCTGCTCGACCGAGGTGAGGTCGGCCAGCAGCTTGCCGACGATGGCCTCCAGGTCGCCGGCGGCCTTGGCGAGCAGGGCGCGCTCGGCGGCCAGGGCGTCGCCACCCTCGGCCGAGCCGAGGAACTTCTGGATCTGCTCGGACAGCGCGGTGAGCGCCTGCCCGCCGTCCCTGACGATCTTGCGGAAGAAGAAGTCCAGGCCCTGGATCGCGGTGGTGCCCTCGTAGAGGGTGTCGATCTTGGCGTCCCGGATGTACTGCTCGATCGGGTACTCCTGCAGGTAGCCGGAGCCGCCGAAGGTCTGCAGGGACTGGGCGAGCTGCTCGTAGGACCGCTCGGAGCCGTAGCCCTTGACGATCGGCAGCAGCAGGTCGTTCAGGCGCTCGGCGGCCTCGTCGGTCTCGCCGCGCAGGCGGGCGGCCAGCACGTCGTCCTGGGTGGAGGCGGTGAACAGGACCAGGGCGCGCATGCCCTCGGCGTACGCCTTCTGGGTGAGCAGCGAGCGGCGCACGTCGGGGTGGTGGGTGATGGTGACGCGCGGGGCGGCCTTGTCCCCGAACTGCGAGATGTCGGCGCCCTGCACGCGCTCCTTGGCGTACTCCAGCGCGTTGAGGTAGCCGGTGGAGAGGGTGGCGATGGCCTTCGTGCCGACCATCATCCGGGCGAACTCGATGATCTTGAACATCTGGCGGATGCCGTCGACCGTCTCGCCGAGCAGCCAGCCCTTGGCGGGGTGCTTGGCGCCGAAGGTCATCTCGCAGGTGTTGGAGGCCTTGAGGCCCATCTTGTGCTCGACGTTGGTGGCGTAGACACCGTTGCGCTCGCCGAGCTCGCCGGTCTCCCAGTCGAAGTCGAACTTGGGCACGATGTAGAGGCCGAGGCCCTTGGTGCCCGGCTTGCCGCCCTCGGGGCGGGCCAGCACCAGGTGGATGATGTTCTCGGACATGTCGTGCTCGCCCGAGGTGATGAAGCGCTTCACACCCTCGATGTGCCAGGAGCCGTCCTCCTGCTTGATCGCCTTGGTGCGGCCGGCGCCCACGTCCGAGCCGGCGTCGGGCTCGGTGAGCACCATGGTGGCGCCCCAGAGGCGCTCGGTCATCCGCTGGGCGACCTTACGCTGCTCCTCGGTGCCCTCGTCGTAGACGACGCCGGCGAAGGCGGGGCCGGAGGAGTACATCCAGATCGCCGGGTTGGAGCCCAGCACCTGCTCGGCGTAGGCCCAGATCAGCGAGGACGGGGTGACCTGGCCGCCGATGCCCTCCGGGATGCCCAGGCGCCACCACTCGGCGGCCATGTAGGTGTCGTAGCTCTTCTTGAACGAGGCCGGGACCGGAGCGGTGCCGGTCTCAGGGTCGAAGACCGGCGGGTTGCGGTCGGCGTCGGCGAAGGACGCGGCGAGGTCGTTCTCGGCGAGGCGCGCGATCTCGCTCAGGATGTTCTTCGCGGTCTCGACGTCCATGTCCGCGAACGGTCCGGTGCCGTACACCTGCTCGCGGCCGAACACCTCGAAGAGGTTGAACTCCACGTCCCGCAGGTTGGACTTGTAGTGACCCATGGCCGTTTTCTCCGGTTCGTCGCTTCCGGGAGACCGCCGCGTTCGGGCGCCCCGTACCCACCAGTAAGCATCATGATGCTACCCAGCGGTAACTTGTTTCAAGCCCCTGACGGCGAATCCGCTATGAACGTGGTCACGTCCCACAAGCCGGGACGACCACTCATTGTCAGGATCGACGCCCGCACGGGCGGGTGCGCTCCCGATAGCCTGTCCGTGTGTACGGATATGACCAGAACGCATACCCGGGCGACCCCTACCAGCAGCAGGCGGGTCCGCAGCCGGGCATGAACGGCATGCCCGGCCCCGGCCCGTACGGCGAGCAGCAGCAGGCGCCGCAGCAGTCCCTCTACCCCGAGCCGTCGCCGCCCTCACTGGCGGACGCGGTCCGGGCCTTCACCACCGGGTCGATGGCGGTGGAGGACTTCCAGGCCATCTTCATCACCTCCAGGGTGCACTGCCCGCGCGGCGACCGCCCCGGCTTCCTGGCGCTGCACAACACGCCGACCCCGGTGATCCCGATGTTCAGCTCCCTGAAGGAGCTGCGCCGCTACGCCGGCAAGGACTCCAAGCACTTCACCGTCACCGGCGCGGAGGTCCTCGACCTGCTGCCGACCGGGTACGGCTTCGCGCTGGACATGGAGGGCGAGCACCGGATGGTCTTCGACGCCAAGGCGGTGGAGCAGATGGTCGACTTCACCATGCGCCGCATGTACGGCTGATCCGCCGCGACGGGAGCCCAGGGACTCCCCCGTCACCACATGGTTCAAAATTCAACTTGCTTCTTGTTGAGGATTGAACTAATCTCGTGCATGCAGGCCACAAACTCCCGAAGGAGGCCGACATGCCCGCCGTGACCGTCGACAACCCGCTGACCCTCCCGCGCGTCGCCACCCCCGACCCCGCCGTCACGAGCGCCCGGCCGGTCCTCACCGTGGTCACCGCGCCCGAGGGCTACGAAGGCGAGGGCTTCCCGGTCCGCCGCGCCTTCGCCAAGATCGACACCAAGTACCTCGACCCGTTCATCATGATGGACCAGATGGGCGAGGTGGACTACGCGGCCGGGGAACCCAAGGGCACGCCCTGGCACCCGCACCGCGGCTTCGAGACCGTCACCTATCTGATCGACGGCGAGTTCATCCACAAGGACTCGCACGGCGGCGGCGGCCACCTCGGCGGCGGCGACACCCAGTGGATGACGGCCGGCTCCGGCATCCTGCACATCGAGACCCCGCCGGAGTCGCTGGTGCTGACCGGCGGCCTGTTCCACGGCATCCAGCTCTGGGTCAACCTCCCGGCGTCCGACAAGATGACCGCACCGCGCTACCAGGACATCCACGGCGGGCACGTCAAGCTGCTCTCCACCCCGGACGGCGGCGCGATCCTCCGGCTGATCGCCGGTGAGCTGGACGGCCACCAGGGTCCGGGCGCCACCCACACCCCGATCACCCTGCTGCACGCCAGCATCACCCCGGGCGCGCAGGTCACCCTCCCGTGGCGGCCCGACTTCAACGCGCTGGTGTACGTGCTGAACGGCGACGGCACGGTCGGCGCCGAGGGCCGGCCGGTCCACACCGGGCAGGCCGCGGTGTTCGGCGAGGGCGACACCCTGACCATCTCCGCCGACGCCAAGCAGGACTCCCGGCACCCCAACCTGGACGTGATCGTCCTGGGCGGGCAGCCGATCCGGGAGCCGGTCGCCTGGTACGGACCGTTCGTGATGAACAGCCACCGCGAACTGGAGCAGGCCATGCGGGACTTCCAGTCCGGCTCGTTCGGCCACCCGGTCGACTGACCCGGCACCTCCCCCGGCCCTGTACGCCCAAGCCCTGAGGCCTCAGAGCACGGCGTACAGGGCCGAGGCGTCGTCGTGCGTCTTGCCGCGCGGCCAGCGCTCGCAGGCGGCGTCGGACCGTTCGACCGCCCGCACCCGGGCGATCAGCTCGGCCGGGCCCGACTCGGCGAGCAGCCGCAGCACGTCCGCCCACCCGCCGAGGCCGAAGCGCTCGGTGTAGCGCGCGGCTCCGTCGGTCAGCGCGGCCACCGCGTGCAGTCGGTCCAGGCCGACGAAGCCGGTCTCGGCGTGCTGGGCGGCCTTCGGGCCGGCCGCCGCGATCCACGGACCGTCGCCGGTGTTCCGCACGGCCCGGACGGCCAGCGCGTACTCCAGGTGCAGCGCGGCGCGCTCGACCGAGCCGGGAACGGCGGACCAGACCTGCCGGCGCAGCTCCTCGCCGTCCGGGAAGCGCTGGTTGTCGCCGATCACCTTCGGCGGGCCGTCCTTGGGCTCCAGCACCAGCAGGGAGTCCCCGAGCACCAGGTACTCCAGCGAGGCGCCGTGCCGCCGGGCCGCGACCACCATGGCCGCGGGCGTGTTGGGGTGGGCGAGGTCGCAGCGGCCGCCGTGCAGCGCGGCCGTCTCCACGATGGCGTCGGCCAGGCACTCGGCGATCGAGCGGTCCGCGCGGTCGGTGAGCCGGGCCAGCAGATGCACCCCCAGCCGGCGGACGTACCAGGCGGTGCCGTGGCGGCAGCCGGATTCCAGGCCGGGCGGCGTGCTCGAACCGTCGAGCAGGACGAACGCCTCCGGCGAGACCGCCGCGAAGTCCTCGTTCTCCCGGTCCGGCCGCTGTGCTTCCCCTGCGAGCTGTACCTGCATCCCGACAGTGTGGCCGCCGTCCGCCGCCCGTGCCCGGACCGCTGCACCGGTGTGGCGCCGACGGCGGGGCACTGGCCGCCCGGCGTCCGGTGGCAGCCGGGGTGATTCGGCCATACCGTCGGATATCGAGTGGACAATTCGGCCGATCAGGGCCTGTCAGGTTTGGGATCTCCTTCGGGGGTTCCGGCGGCCCGGGACTGACGAGGAGCACGGGATGGTCTGGCAGTTCATCGTGTTGCTGGCCGCCTCGACCGGCTTTCCGACCGCCGCGCTGCTGTTCCTGATCGGCGGGCCGCGCTTTCCCGACGAGCGGCGCGACGACCGCTGAAAACACCCGCGCAGGCGCTCAGGCCGCGGGCGTCCAGCCCGGGTCCCGTCCGAGCAGCGCGAGCGCTCGGTCGAACGGCCCGGCGGACCCGGCGGACCCGCCCGGTTCGCGCCGCTCGCGGAACGCCCGCCCCGGCCCCCGGTCCTGCGGCTCGGCCGGGACCAGCTCCGCCACCGCCACCAGGGCCGCGGCCAGCGGACGGTCGGCCTCCACCGCCGCCACCAGACCCGACGGCGCCCCCAGGGCGGCCGCGACGTCCCAGCCGTGCACCAGCGTGTCGAGCAACTGGAAGCCGGCCGCCTGCCGCAGCGGGAAGGTGCCGCCGGCCCGGATCTCGGGCAGCCACAACTCCCGTCCGGCCGAGGCCGCCCCGGCGAACGCGGCCACCAGCTCGTCCGCCGAGCGCCGGAACGCGCCCGCCGGGTCGCCCCCGAGCTCCGCGTCCGCCCAGAGCGCGAGGTCCGGGCCGGCACCGCGCGCCGCCGCGGCGAAGCCCCGGTGCTGGCCGACCGCGTGCGCCAGCAGCCGGCCCAGTGTCCAGCCCGCGCAGGGCGTCGGCAGCGCCAACCGGTCCGGCCGGACGGCGTCGACCACCTCGGCGGCCAACTCCAGGGAACGGGCGTGCAGTTCGAGCACCTTCATGCGGATGCCACCTCCTGGCGCGCCGCCAGGAAGCCGACGGCGTTGTCGACGACGGCGGGTTCGGCGACGATCCTGCGGTGGCCCAGCCCCCGGGTGACCAGCAGTTCGAGCCGGTCGCCGTAGGCGGCCTTCAGCCGGTGGGCGTGGTCCAGGCCGACCACGTCGTCGCCCTCGTCGTGCACCACCAGGATCGGCAGCCCGATCTCCTCGGGCCGGCGGGCGGCGTCGAAGTACTCCCAGACGTCGTCGACGCCCGCGAACATCTCCCCGCCGACCCGGCGCCGCAGATCCCGTGCGATCCGGGCGTTCAGCCCGAGGCCGGCGCAGAAGGCGGTGGGCAGGCCGGAGAACTCGCTGACCCCGGAGAGCGCGACCAGCCGCCCGGCCCGCAGGCCCTCGCGCAGCGAGAGAAAGGCGGCGGCGACGCCGAGCGAGTGCGCGACGACGGCCTCGAAGTCGCCGTACCGCTCCTGGAGCCGCCCGGCGATCTCGCGGTACTCCAGCACCGTGGTGGCGCGGCCGCCGGATTCGCCGTGCCCGGGGGCGTCGAAGCCGACCGGGCTCAGGCCGAGCGCCCGCAGCCGCGGGACGTAGGCCGCGAAGCGGGAGGCCCGGGACTGCCAGCCGTGCATCAGCAGGACGGGCCGGGTGCCGTCGCCCCAGCGGTAGACGACCACGCGCTTGCCGTTGACGGTGAGCCGCTCGGTGGCGGCCTGCCGGTGGACGTCGCGTTCGCGTTCGCGCAGCCGGCCGCGCCGGACCGGGTGCCGGAACAGCTCGAACGCGCCGCGCCCGGCCAGCCGGGGAGCGAGCAGCGAGGTGGTGTTGAGCGTGGTGCGGATCAGTGCGACGGCCGGGTCCATGGGGTCTCCCTGTCGGGTCTGACGGGCGTGCCTGGGTGCGGGGGCCGAACTCGCGAGGATATTAGCACGACCGTTCGTACATTTTTAGGGCCGCCCACCGGCCCTTCCTCCGCTCTTCCGGGCCGGGCGGCACGGGCGCCCCGCTACCCTGGCGGCACGGAACACGACGAGAGACCGAGGTGGACGGTGGCCGGTTCGACCACGGACGGACGGGTCCTGCGCGGCGAGGAGACCCGCCGGACGGTGCTGCGCCGCGCGGTCGAGATCGCCTCCGTCGAGGGTCTGGACGCGCTGTCGATCGGCCGGCTCGCCACCGACCTCGGACTGAGCAAGAGCGGGGTGTTCGCCGGCTTCGGCTCCAAGGAGGAGCTGCAACTGGCCACCGTCCGGGCCGCCCGGCGGATCTTCTCGGACGCCGTGATCACGCCCGTGGCGGACCTCCCTCCCGGGCTCGACCGGGCCCGCCGGCTCTGCGAGGGCTGGCTGGCGTACTCGCGGGCCAGGGTCTTCCCCGGCGGCTGCTTCTTCTTCGAGGTGACCGCCGAATACGACGCCCGCCCCGGCCCGGTGCGCGACGCCCTCGCCGCCTGCGCGCGGGAGTGGCACGCCCTGGTACTCAGCACCCTGGCGGAGGCCCGCGCGACCGGCGAACTGCGGGCCGACGCCGACCTGGAGGGGCTGGCGTTCTGTCTCGTCGCCGTCCTGGAGACGGCCAACTCACAGGCCGTGCTGTTCGACGAGGCGACGCCGTACGACCGGGCCGCCCTGGCCGCCCTGCGCCTGCTCCGGGCGGACGCCACCGACCCGGCGACGCCCGTGCTCGCTCCGGGCGACGCCTACCGGACGCCCTGACCCGAGACCCCCCGGACCCGGCCCAACGCCCGTTCCAGCACGGCCGCCTGGGCCAGCAGCCGCTCGTCGGCGCCGGCCGCGCCGACCACCTGGAGGCCGAGCGGCAGACCGCCGGCCGCCGGCCCGGCGGGCAGGCTGAGCGCGGGCAGCCCGGCGTAGCTCCAGGGCAGCGACATCACGGCGTCGCCGGTGCTGTCCAGCCCGGGCGGCGCCGGCCCGGTGGCGGAGGGCGCCAGCCAGAGGTCCACCCCGGCCCGCCCGGTCTCCTCGGCGATCCGGTCGCGGAAGTGCTCACGGGCGCGCAGCGCCGCCTCGTGGTCCTCCCGCGCGACGCTCTGGCCGTGCCGGATGCCCGCCACCGTCTCCGGCCGGTAGAGGCCGCCGAATCGGGTGAACCAGTCGGCATGGCTACGGGCCAGCTCGAAGCGGTTGACCGTCTGCAACTGCCGGGTCAACTCCGCGATGTCCGGCAGCAGATCGACCTGGCGCACCGTCAGACCTGTGGCGGCCAGCAGCTCCAGCTGCTCCGCGAAGGCCTTCAGCGCCTCCGGCCGGGCCGCCTCCAGGTACGGTCCGACGGGCACCCCCAGCACCGGCGGCGCGGCCCCCTCGTCCGTCCACCGGCCTTCGTCGGCAAGCCCGTTGCCGTCGGCCTGGCAGTCGTCGACCGGCCGGCCGTCGGCCCGCCAGCCGTCGCAGAGCAGCGGCGCGGCCAGCAGGGCGCCCGCCAGGTCGGCGGTGAAGAGGCCGAGGGTGTCGAAGCTCGGCGCGTTCGGGATCACCCCGTCCATCGGGATCCGCCCGTACGTCGGCCGGAAACCCACCACCCCGCAGTAGGCGGCGGGCCGGATCACCGAGCCGACGGTCTGGGTGCCGATCGCCAGCGGCACCAGCCCGGCCGCGACCGCCGCCGCCGAACCGCTGCTGGACCCGCCCGGGGTGTGCCCCAGGTCGTGCGGGTTGCGGGTCGGACCGGGGGCGCTGGCCGCGAACTCGGCGGTGACCGTCTTGCCCGCGACCAGCGCCCCGGCCGCCCGCAGCCGGTCCACCACCGCGGCCTGCGGCCCGGCCAGCACGCCCGGCGGCAGCGCCGAACCGGCGTGCGTGGGCAGGCCGTTCACATGGACGATGTCCTTGACGCCGACCGCCACGCCGTACAGCGGCGGCGCGGTCGCCGGGTCGGGGTGGCGGGCGGCGAGCGCGCGGGCCTCGGCGCGCAGCCGGTGGAGCCGCCCGGACTCCGGCAGGAACGCCCGGACCAGCGGGTCCACCCGCTCGATCCGGGCACAGAGCCGGTCGACGTGGACCGCCAGGTCCGGGTCGCCGGCCCGCAGCCCGGCGGCCTCCCGGACCAGTGACCGGGGCCGGACCAGGGGCGTCTGCCTGCCGATCACGTCCATACCGGTCACGGTAGACCCGGCCGGTGCGTCACGGGTGCTCGGTGGCCAGATACGGCGTCTCGCGCAGGAAGTACGCGCCGCAGGTGTGGCAGCAGAGCTCGGGGGTCTTCCCCCAGTCCGCCGGCTCCCGCACGGGCGCGTCCGGATCGAGCTCCCGGCCGCACATCGCCACGCTCTCGGACGCCCGGACCATGTGCCAGAGCCGCACCCCGGCGGCCGGGCCGTCGGCGCCGTACTCGGCTCGCATCTGGTGCATCATTCCCCCATCGTCCGGCGGCCGTGCGGCACCGGCAACCGGGGGTGCGGACAACCGTTCGCGCCTCTCGGTGGTCTTCCGACCCGAAGACCGTCCACCGAACCCACCGTTGGAGCGATGACCGTGCGCACCTCCCGCCTGCTGGCCGCGTCCACGCTGCTCGTGCTCACCGTCGGCGCGACGGCCACCGGCACGGCGGCCGCCCTGGCCGCCGACGCCTCGCCGAACCCCACCGCCACCGCCACGGCCACCGCCGGTCCGTCGGCCACCGCGAGCCCGTCGGCGACCGCGACCGCCGGTCCGTCCGCCACTGCCACTGCCACTGCCACTGCCACGACCACGGCCACGCAGTCGCCCGGCTCACCCTCCACCATCCCGGGCTGCCCGGAAGGCGTGACGCAGTCCCCGATGCCGGCCACCGTCACCGGACCGGCCGGTGTCCTCGTCCCGGGCGGGGAGGCCCAGGAGATCACCGCGGTGTTCGAGAACAGCAGCACGGCGACGATCGGACAGCTCGCCACCACCCTGACGCTCACCGCCCAGGGCGACGCCGGCACGGTGCCGGCCGACTCCTTCGACCTCCGGCTGCGCGCACCCGGCTCCGACTGGAAGCCCGTCCGGCTCACCGGCAAGCCGCTGGACACCGGCACGTTCCAGCTCGCCCGGGGCGAGAAACTCACCCTCCAGCTGCGGATCGCCGCCGGCCCGAAGGCCCCGCTCGGTCAGTACCGCTTCGCCTTCGCCGCGCTCACCGAGCCCCTGCCGTCCGGCTCCGCCCCGGCCCGCAAGTACACCTGCCCCCAGCTGACCGGCTCCGCCACCGGCACCCTCACGGTCGCCGACCGCGCCCCCGCCACCGGGGCCACCACCCCGGCGTCCACCGGCCCGGCCACCACGCCCCCGGCCGCCCACCTCGCCGACACCGGCGCCGGCACCGGCACCCGCCCGATCGCCCTCACCGGCGCCGCCGCCCTCGCCCTCGGCGCCGCCCTGCTGTTCCTCGCCCGCCGCCGCCCCCGCACCGAGGTCTGACCCCGGCGCCGCCCGCGGCGGACCGGCCGGGACGGAGCCGCGCTACGACACCGACCGGAGCAGGGTGTCGTCCGGCCACCGGAGAATCTTGTCGAAGCTCACGATCGCGCCGCGGAGGGGGTGGTTGCGGAGCTGGACGTGGTCGGTGAGGGCGTGGATGAGGAAGAGGCCGCGGCCGGACTCGGCGGTGAGGTCGGGGAGGGTGTCGAGGTCGACCGGGCGGAGGCCGGGCACCGCGTCGGCCGGTCCGCAGGACGGCAGGACATGGGTGTCGTAGGGGCGGTCGGCGTGGCGGACGCGGTGGCCGGTGAGGACGCGGGCCGGGACGGCGGCGCGGCCCCGGCGGCTGTGCCGGTGCGCGGCCGGGCGGGACGGCGGAGCGGTCGGCCGGCGCGACGGCGGCGCGGACAGCACTGCGGACGGCAGGGGCGGCAAGGCCGGCAGGGACGGCGGCAGGGCCGAGGCGGGCAGGCCGGGGCCGGAGTCGGTCACCTCGATCCGCAGGCGGTCGCCGCCGATCGAGGCGGTCACCTGGAAGCCCTCGCCCGGTCGGCCGCCGGCCCCGTGCTCGACGGCGTTGGCGCAGGCCTCGCTGAGCGCGACCCCGAGGTCCTGGGCGATCTGCGGATCGACGCCCGCCGCCGCCATGGCGCCCAGCAGTATCCGCCGCGCCAGCGGCACGCTGGCCGGGTCGCGTTTGAGGTGCAGAGTCCACCAGATGTCCACGGGAAGTCCCTCCTGGCTGCGGCTCCACATACAACTAGGTATCTCCGGGCGTTCCGGTGGTGAACCGTGCCGAAGGTCCGCTACCGCCCGTTCGGCGGATGGACTGCCGCCGTGGTCTGTGCCGAGCGGCGCACGCGGGGGCGTGCACGCGGGACCGAACGGGGCATTCGTAGGGATTTCCCACCCTGCCCACGGGGGCGAGGCAGGCGATGAGATGATGGCCCGGCCATGACTGCCCTCGCCGCCGCCCCGCTCCCGGGCGCCCCCGCACCGGATGCGCCGGTGGGGGCCGCCGCCTGGGATCTGCGGCTTGCCCGGGCGGTGCCGTTCGCGCTGGTCTGCACCTTGATAGCGGCAGGCGGGCACGCGCTGGCCGGCGGCGGGAACGTCGCCCTGCCCGCGCTCGCGACGGGCTTCGCGGCGGTCCTGGTGCTCGCCGTGGCCCTCGGCGGGCGGGAGCGTTCGCTCACCGCCATCGCCGGTGCGCTCGGTGCGGGCCAGCTCGGCCTGCACGGCCTCTTCCACGCCTTCGGCGGCCACGCCGGCACGGCGGCCGGTGCCATGGCGGGGATGCAGCACGGCGGCTCCGGGCCGCTGACCCTGCCGCAGGTGGCCGGCCGGCTGATCTGCAACGAGGCCCGCCCCGGCACACTGACCGGCCTGCCCGGCAACCCCTCCGTCGAACAGCTGGTCTCCAGCGCGGGCCTGGACCCGCAGGCGTACGCCGTCGTGCCCTGGTGGCAGGGCGGCGTGTTCGGCATGACCTCGTCGATGCTCGCCGCCCACCTGGCCGCCGCCCTGGTGGCGGGCTGGTGGCTGCGGCGCGGCGAGGCGGCGCTCTGGCGGCTGCTCCGGATCACCGCCGAGGCCGCCCGGGAGCACTGGGCGACGCCGCTGCGGACGGCGTTCGCGCTGGTCGCGGAGCTGCTGCGCGGGCTGATCGGCACCTCAGGCGGCCCGGCCCGCCGGTACGGCGCACGGGGCGGGGAGAACCCGCCGCCGGCCGGTGCCGCGCTGCGGCACAGCGTGGTGCGGCGCGGCCCTCCGCTCGGCGCGCTCGCGTACTGACCCGACCTCGGTACCCCCGTCCGTACCGGGCTCCGGGCTACGCATCAGCCGAGCCGTAACCGCCCCACCCGGGCCTGCGGCCCCCCACGTCCCCCCGCCGCGCGGCCCCGCCGAGACACGGTTCGTCCGTGCCCGGGAGCGGGCCTGCCCGCCGAGCCTCCGAACGGAGCCCCCCATCATGCGTTCCCTTCCCACCCGCCGTATCGCCGCCGTCGCCCTCGCCGCCGCGACCTCCGTCGTGGTGCTGGCCGGCCCCGCCTTCGCCCACGTCACCGTCAACCCGGGCAGCGCCGAGCAGGGCGGTTACACGGCCGTCGACTTCCGGGTGCCGAACGAGAGCGACACCGCCGGCACCGTGAAGCTGGAGATCAACCTCCCGCTGGACCACCCGCTGGCCTCCGTCCGGACCCTCCCGCTGCCGGGGTGGACCACCACCGTCGAGAAGTCCAAGCTCGACAAGCCGATCAAGGTGCACGGCAGCGACGTCAACGAGGCCATCTCCAAGATCACCTGGACCGCCGACGCGGGTATCAAGATCGCCCCCGGCCAGTTCCAGGAGTTCCGCGTCTCGCTCGGCCCGCTGCCGACCGACACCGACACGCTGACCTTCAAGGCCCTGCAGAGCTACGACAACGGCGACATCGTCCGCTGGATCGACGAGGCGAAGGACGGCCAGCCCGAGCCCGCCAAGCCCGCCCCCGTGCTCAAGCTGACCAAGGCCACCGGCGGTGACGACCACGGCGTCACCGCCGCCCCGGCCGCGGCCGACAGCCACGGCATGAACGGCGGCAGCACCTCCTCGGAGGCCTCCGGCTCCACCGCCAAGAGCAGCGACTCCACCGCCCGGGTGCTCGGCGTGGTCGGCATCGTGGTCGGCGTGATCGGCGCCGCGTTCGGCATCCTCGGCCTGCGCCGCAAGGACGGCAGCGCCGCCTCCTGACCCTCGCACCGGCGGGGCCGTACCCGCACCCGGGTACGGCCCCGCCGGTGAACCACCGCGCACGATCGGAACTCCCATGCCCCGCACCCCCCGCACCACCCGTCTGGCCGGCGCCGCCGCCGTCGCGCTCGCCGCCGCCCTCACCCTGACCGCCTGCGGCTCCGACGGCGGTGGCGGCAACAGCCCCGCCAAGGTCACCCAGCAGAAGGCCGACTCGCCCTACCAGGGCACCGTGCTCAGCAAGCACTTCGAGAAGCCCGACCTCCAGCTGACCGACACCGCGGGCCAGCCGTTCGACCTGCGCCAGCAGACCAACGGCCGTACCACCCTGCTCTTCTTCGGCTACACCAGCTGCCCGGACGTCTGCCCGACCACCATGGGCGACATCGGCGTCGCGATGAAGAAGCTCTCCGCCGAGGAACGGCAGAAGATCAACGTCGTCTTCGTCTCCACCGACCCGCAGCGCGACACCCCGCAGGTGCTGCGCACCTGGCTCGACTCGATGGGCAGCGACTTCATCGGCCTCACCGGGGACCTCGCCAAGGTGAAGACCGCGGCCCGGTCGCTCGGCATCATGATCGAGGACCCGGTGGTCAACGCGGACGGCACCGTCACCTCCACCCACGGCGCGCAGGTGCTGGCCTTCCTGCCCTCCGACGACAAGGCCCACGTCCTCTACCTCAGCGGCACCGAGGAGAAGACCTACGAGCACGACCTGCCGCTGCTCGCCAAGGGGGTCGCGGCATGAACGGCCCCGGCACCGGGCGCCCCGCCGGCCGGCGCGAGGCACTCGGCTTCCGGCGGACGGCACTCGCCGGGGCGGTACTGGCGACGGCACTGGGCGGCGGCGCCATCCTGGTCGCCTGCGGTGCGGGCGGCACGGACACCACCGCCACCGCCTCCGGCGGCGGAGCCGCCAGGCTGAGCGTCGCCGACTCCTACATACCGCTGCCCCCGGCGGGCGGGATGGCGGCCGGCTACCTGACCGTGCGCAACGACGGCACCGGCGGGGACCAGCTGGTCAAGGTCTCCAGCCCGGCCGCCGAGTCGGTCACCATGCACCGCTCCACCGCCTCCACCATGGAGCAGGTCGACCGACTGGACGTCCCCGCGCACGGCGCGTTGCAGCTCGCCCGGGGCGGCACGCATCTCATGATCATGGGATGGCAGAAGGCCCCCGCCCTCGGTGACGAGCTCGAACTCGACCTGACCTTCGCCAAGGCCGGAACCATCTCGGTCAAGGTGCCGGTCAAGGAACTCACCTACCGCCCCGGTCAGCAGTAAAGGGGATCCGCGACATGCTGAAGGTCAGTCACCGCCGGCTCGGCGGACTGCTGGGCGTCCTCGGAGCGCTGCTCGCGCTGCTGCTCGGCGGTGCCGGGCCGGCCGCCGCCCACGCCGCCCTCCAGTCCGCCGACCCGGGCCAGAACTCGGTGGTCCCCACCGCGCCGCAGGCCGTCACGCTGACCTTCAGCGAGACCGTCTCGCTCTCCGCCGACTCGGTGCGCGTGCTCGACCCGGCCGGCAAGGCGGTCGACAGCGGCAACCCGGCCCACGCCGACGGCAAGGGCAACACCGTCCGGGTCGGGCTGAACAGCGGGCTGGCCAACGGCACGTACACGGTCGCCTGGCGCACCGTCTCCGAGGACTCGCACCCGATCGGCGGGGCGTTCACCTTCTCCATCGGCGCGCCCTCGGACACCTCCGTCTCGGCCGGCTCGCTGCAGAGCGCCGACGCCGACGACGTGGTCGCCGCCCTCTACGGCACCGGCCGGACCGTCGCGTACGGGGCGTTCGCCCTGCTCGCCGGCGCGGCCGCGTTCGTCCTGATCTGCTGGCCGGCCGGGGCGGCCCGGCGCTCGGTGCAGCGTCTGCTGATGACCGGCTGGGTGGCGCTGCTGCTCTCCACCGTCGCGGTGCTGATGCTGCGCGGCCCGTACGAGCGGGGCTCGGGCCTCGGACAGGCCTTCGACCTGTCGCTGGTGCGCGCCACGCTGGACGAGCGGATCGGCACCGCGCTGGCCGCCCGGCTGCTGCTGCTCGCGGCGAGCGGGGTGTTCCTGTCGCTGCTGGTCGGCCAGCTCGGCCAGCCGCCGCGCGCGGTGCCCGCGGTCACCGGGACGCAGGACCCGGAGGAGGCCGAGCTGCGGCGGCTGGAACAGCGCGCCGCCGAACGCCCGGAGCGGGACGCCCGGCTCGGCCTCGGCGTGGCCGGGCTGGTGCTGGCGGTCGCCCTCGCGGCGACCTGGGCCGGCGCCGACCACGCCTCGGTGGGCATCCAGGTCTGGCTGGCGCTGCCGCTCGGCATGCTGCACCTGATCGCCATGGCGTTCTGGCTGGGCGGCCTGGCCGCGCTGCTGGTCGGCCTGCGGCACGGGCTCGGCGCGGACGCCGTCGGCCGCTTCTCCAAGGTCGCCATCGGCTCGGTCACGGTGCTCACCGCCACCGGCGTCTACCAGTCCTGGCGCGGCCTCGGCAGCTGGGGCACGCTGACCGGCACCGAGTACGGGCGGCTGCTGCTGGTGAAGACCGGCTGCGTGGCCGCCATGCTGGTGGTCGCCTGGTTCACCCGCTCCTGGCTGGCCCGGCTGCGGACCGCCCCGGACGAGGCGCCGACCGCCGCGCCCGTCGAGGCCCGCGAACCGGTCGCCGTCACGGCGCACTCGGACGACCCCGTCCGGCAGGCCCAGCTGGCCCGCCAGCAGGCCGCCCGGGAGAACGCCGGGCGCGACCGCGGGCTCACCCCCACCCGGGCCGGGCTGCGCCGCTCGGTGCTGATCGAGGCGCTGGTCGCGGTGGCCGTGCTGGTGGTCACCACGATGCTCACCAACTCGCCGCCCGGCCGGGTGGCGGGCGAGGTCGCGGCGGCGGCGACCGCCGGCACCGCCCCGGCCGGCGGCTCGGCGGAGGCCCCGCAGACCGTGCCCGGCAAGACCCTGGAGCTCAAGCTCCCGTACGACACCAAGGGCCGGACCCCGAACGCCAAGGGCACCGCGACCGTCACCCTCAACCCGGCCGGGACCGGCTCCAACGAGGTGCACCTCGCACTGGACGGCACGGACGGGCAGCCGGCCGAGGTCCCCGAGGTGCAGCTCGCCTTCACCCTGCCGGACCGCGACCTCGGCCCGCTGCCGGTCGCGCTGACCCCCGAGGGCACCGGGCGCTGGAGCGGCACCGCACAGCTGCCGCTGGCCGGGAACTGGGTGGTCTCGGTGGCGGTCCGCTCCTCCGACATCGACCAGGCCACCGAGATCAAGCAGCTGAAGATCGGGTGAACGCGATGAACACCGAGACCACGGCCGACACCGCGTCCGCCGGTGCCTCCGCCGACAGCTCCGCCGCCAGGCCGACCGGTACCGGCTTCACCCGGCGGGCCCTGCTGGGCACCGCCGGGGCCGGCCTGGTGATCGGGGCGGGCGCCGGCGCGGCCGGGGCCACCGCCCTGGACCGGACCTCCCCCGCCGCGCCCGCGGCGGGCGGCGGGGCGCTCGGCGCGGCCCGGGTGCCGTTCCACGGCGAGCACCAGGCCGGCATCCTCGAACCGCAGCAGGCCCGGGTCCAGCTGGCCGCGTTCGACCTGGCCGACGGCGCCGGCCGGGACGGGCTGCGCGCACTGCTGCGGCGCTGGTCCCGGACGGCCGCCCGGCTGGCCGTCGGCGAGCCGGCCGACGAGCAGGAGAACCAGGTCGCGCTGGACGCCGGGCCCTGCTCGCTCACCGTCACCTTCGGCTTCGGGGCCACCCTGTTCGACAAGGCCGGGCTGGCCGACCACCGCCCGCCGGCGCTCGAACCGCTGCCGGCCTTCCCGGCGGACGCCCTCGACCCGGCCCGCGGCGACGGCGACCTCTTCGTGCAGATCGGCGCCGACGACGCGCTGGTCGCCGTCCACGCGCTGCGGGTGCTGCAACGCCAGGCGGCCGGGACGGCGGCGCTGCGCTGGCAGATGTCCGGCTTCGCCCGGACGCCCGGCGCCACCGCCCGGCCGATGACCGGCCGCAACCTGATGGGCCAGATCGACGGCACCAACAACCCCAAGCCGGGCCAGGACGGCTTCGACACCACGGTGTTCTGCACCGCCGGGCCGGACCGGCCCGACTGGCTGGCTGGCGGCTCGTACCTGGTGTTCCGGCGGATCAGGATGCTGCTGGACAACTGGGAGGCGCTCCCGCTGGACCGTCAGGAACGGGTGATCGGCCGTCGCAAGTCGGACGGCGCCCCGCTGAACGCGCCCGCCCCGGGCGGCGAGTCCAGCCCGGTGGACCTGGCCGCGCAGGGCCCGGACGGCTCGCTGGCCGTCCCCGCCGACGCGCACATCCGGGTCGCCGCACCGGCCGCCAACGGCGGGGCGGCGATGCTCCGGCGCGGCTTCTCGTACCACGACGGCCTGCTGGCCGACGGGTCCCCGGACGCCGGGCTGCTCTTCCTGGCCTTCCAGGCCGACCCGCGCAAGGGCTTCACCCCGGTGCAGCGCAAGCTCGCCCGGGGCGACGGCCTCTCCCGCTTCCTGCGGCACGAGGCCAGCGGCCTGTACGCCGTCCCGCCGGGCGCCCGGGAGGGCGGCTACGTGGGCCAGCCGCTGCTGGAGGGGTAGCCGCTCCCGCCCCCGCCGCCGTCCGCTCCGTCCCCTGCCCAGGGGCTGAAACGCGTTCATGGGCCGGGGACGAAGTGGTTAAGGTGACTGCTCTGTAACCCCTTTCGACGGAGGCGGTATGTCGGCGACCCGCTACACCTATCTCGGCCCGGCGGGCACCTTCACCGAGGCGGCCCTGCGGACCCTGCCCGAGGCGGCGACCCGGGAGCTGGTGCCGCTGTCCTCGGTACCGCTGGTGCTGGACGCGGTGCGGGGCGGCGAGGCGTCCGGCGCGTTCGTGCCGATCGAGAACTCGGTCGAGGGGGCCGTCACCGCGACCAACGACGAACTGGCCGCCGGCTCCCCGCTGATGATCTACCGCGAGGTGCTGCTGCCGATCTCCTTCGCGCTGCTGGTGCGGCCGGGCACCGAGCTCGCCGACATCGCGACCGTGACCAGCCACCCGGTGGCACAGCCGCAGGTGCGCCGCTGGCTGGCGGCCAACCTGCCGGACGCCCGCTGGGAGTCCTCCGCCTCCAACGCCGACGGTGCCCGGCTGGTCGCCGAGGGCCGCTTCGACGGGGCGTTCGCGGGCGAGTTCGCGGCACCGATCTACGGCCTGGACCCGCTGGTCAAGGAGATCGCCGACGCGCAGAACGCGACCACCCGCTTCATCCTGGTCGGCCGGCCGGGGCGGGTCTCCTCGCCGACCGGCGCGGACAAGACCTCCATGGTGGTCTGGCTGCCGGACGACCATCCGGGCGCGCTGCTGGAGCTGCTCCAGGAGTTCGCGGTGCGCGGGGTCAACCTGATGCGGATCGAGTCCCGGCCGACCGGCGAGGGGCTCGGCAACTACTGCTTCCTGATCGACTGCGAGGGGCACCTCGCCGACCGCCGGGTGAGCGAGGCGCTGATGGGCCTCAAGCGGATCTGCCCGCAGGTGCGCTTCCTCGGTTCCTATCCGCGTGCCGACCGGCAGACCTCCAGGCACCAGCGGCCGGGGACCTCGGACACCGATTTCACCGAGGCCGCCGACTGGCTCTCCCGCTGCCTCGACGGGCGCGGCGACATCTGATCGACGGCTTTCGTTTTCCCGACCGTATTCGACTGTTTCCGACCGTTTTTCCCAGCGTCCGGACGGCGGTCGGGGTCACCGCACCCGTCGTCCACAGGCGCGCCGCCACCGGAAGCGGCTGTCCACAGGGCTGTGGACTGTCCACAGCCGAAAGTTATCCACAGGCCTGGGGATGAATCGACAAACCGGTATAGCCATCGCCCACATCGGTCGGACCACCGGTTAGTGGCGCAGAGATGACTAATCGGACCAGAGTCACCCGTGTGCCATCAAATCACCCGCCCGAGTGCTTCAATTCCCTCACTCGGGAAGGGCGGCCGAGGTTTGAAACCTCAATTCCCCGGTTCTGCCCGCCGCCCCTCACCGCCGCCCAACAATCCACAACCCCGGCCCCAAGCCTGTGGATAACCCTGCCCGAGGCGGCTCTCCACAGAAGTTATCCACAGGATCCGTGGAGTTATCCCCAGCCGGAAACCCGTACCGGTGGAAGGGCCCCCGCCCGGTAGGCTTGGGCCCGTGATTGACCTTCGCCTGCTTCGTGAGGACCCTGACCGAGTGCGCGCCTCGCAGCGCGTCCGTGGCGAGGACGTCGACCTGGTCGACGCCCTCCTCTCCGCCGACGAACGGCGCCGGTCCTCGGGCAGTCGCTTCGACGAGCTGCGCAACGAACAGAAGACGCTCGGCAAGCAGGTCGCCAAGGCCCAGGGCGAGGAGAAGACCGCCCTGCTGCAGCGCACCAAGGCGCTCGCCGAGGAGGTCAAGGCCGCCGACGCCGAGCAGGGCGCGGCCAAGGAGGAGGCCGACCGCCTGCTCCGCTCGCTGGCGAACCTCATCGACCCGGCCGCCCCGGTCGGCGGCGAGGAGGACTTCGTCACCCTGGAGGAGATCGGCACCCCGCGCGACTTCGCCGCCGAGGGCTTCGAGCCCCGCGACCACGTCGAGCTGGGCCAGATCCTCGGCGCGATCGACACCGAGCGCGGTGCCAAGGTCGCCGGAGCGCGGTCCTACTACCTGACCGGTGTTGGCGCGCTGCTGGAGCTCGCCCTGATCAACATGGCGATCGCCCAGGCCACCGCGGCCGGCTTCACCCCGATGATCACCCCGGCCCTGGTCCGCCCGGCCGCCATGGACGGCACCGGCTTCCTCGGCCAGGCCGCCGAGAACGTCTACTTCCTCGAAGAGGAGGAGCGCTACCTCGTCGGCACCAGCGAGGTCCCGCTCGCGGCGTACCACATGGACGAGATCATCGACGCCGAGAAGCTGCCGCTGCGGTACGCCGGCTACTCGTCCTGCTTCCGCCGCGAGGCCGGCACCTACGGCAAGGACACCCGCGGCATCATCCGCGTCCACCAGTTCGAGAAGGTGGAGATGTTCGTCTTCACCACGCCCGAGGACGCCGAGGCCGAGCACCGCCGCCTGCTCCAGTGGGAGAAGGACTTCCTCAACGCGCTGGAGCTGCCGTACCGGGTGATCGACGTCGCCTCCGGCGACCTCGGCGCCTCGGCCGCGCGCAAGTACGACATCGAGGCGTGGATCCCGACCCAGGGCAAGTACCGCGAGGTCACCTCGACCTCCAACACCACCGAGTACCAGTCCCGCCGGCTCTCCATCCGCATGCGCGAGGAGGGCAAGGTCCGCCCGCTGGCCACGCTGAACGGCACCCTGGTCGCCGTCCCGCGCACCATCGTGGCGATCCTGGAGAACCACCAGCAGGCCGACGGCTCTGTGGTGGTCCCGGAGGCGCTGCGGCCGTACCTCGGCGGCCGTTCCGTCCTCCCGCCCGTCAAGTAGCACCCCGCAGCACCCGCAGCACCAGCAACTCCCGGGAGACGCACGGCCCATGAGCAGCATCAGCCCCAGCCCCGTCTCCCCCGTCGACGACGGTGGCGGCCTGCCCTTCCGGCTGGTCGCCACCGACCTCGACGGCACCCTGCTGACCAGCGGGGAGAGCGTCTCCGAGCGCACCCGCGCGGCGCTGGCCGCCGCCACCGGCGCCGGGGCGCTGCACATCATCGTCACCGGCCGCTCGGCCGCCTGGGCCCGCCCGGTCTTCGACGAGATCGGCTACACCGGCATAGCCGTCTGCGGCCAGGGCGCGCAGGTCTACGACGCGGGCGCGCACAAGCTGCTCACCTCGCTCACCCTGGACCGCCGGCTGGCCGCGCTGGCCATCGCCAAGATCGAGGCGGAGACCGGTCCGATGGCCGTCGCGGCCAACCAGGACGGCCTGGACGGCGAGGTGCTGGCCGGTCCCGGCTACGAGCTGGTGATCGGCTCCGACCTGCCGGTGGTCCGGGTCGACAGGGACGAACTGCTCGCCGCCCCGGTGAGCAAGCTGTACATCCAGCACCGCGGACTGACCGACGACGACCTCGCCGAGGCGGCCCGGCAGGCGGCCGGGGGGCTGGTCGGCGTCACCATGGCGGGCGCCGGCATCGTCGAACTGCTGCCGCTGGGCCTCTCCAAGGCCACCGGGCTGGCCGTCGCCGCCCGCCGCCTCGGCGTCCGGGCCGCCGACACCATCGCCTTCGGCGACATGCCCAATGACGTGCCGATGTTCGGCTGGGCCCGGCACGGTGTCGCGATGGCCAACGCGCACGAGGAACTGCTCGCGGTCGCCGACGAGGTCACCGTCAGCAACGACGAGGACGGCGTGGCCGCCGTCCTGGAGCGGCTCTACCCGCTCGCCTGACCGACCCACCGGGCCGACGTCGAACAGACATCGGGCGGTTGTCCGGCGGTTGTCCGGCGGTTGTCCGGCGGTTGTCCCACAGGCCTGCACCACCACCCGGCTGCCGACCCGTCCGGAAGTGTTTGTATGCTCCGCTGAAGCCCCGCGTCTCCCGGTGCGGTGCCCCTGTGCGGTGCTCCCGGCCGGCCCGGGCCGTGCCCGCCGGACACGCACAGCATTGCTGCTTCCGCCGCTGAGAGGTACGCGCATGTCAGGCCAGTGGGACGAGAGCACGTCGGGCGCGGACGGGCGGCGACGCGGCGGTGGCAGCTCGCGCGGTGGAGACACCCCGGGCACCGGCGCCTCACGCGGCGACGTGCACACCGAACGGGCGTCCGACGGCTCCGGCCGTGTCCCCGCGCCGAGGCCCGGCGGCCGCGCCGAGGCCCGACGGGCCGCCCAGGGCAAGGGCGGACGCGGCAAGACGGACGGCACCAAGGCGGGCGGCGCCGCCGAGGGCGGCGGCCGCGCGGCCGCGCGCAACAGCCGCAAGCCCAAGCGCAAGGTGAAGAAGATCGCCGCCTGGTCGGTGGCGGGCGTCCTGGTGGTGCTGGCCGGCACCGGCGGCGCCATCTACTACAAGCTGAACGGCAACATCAAGTCCTTCGACGCGGACGCCATCTCGACCGACCGCCCGCCGGAGGCCCAGGCCGACGCCAACGGCAACAAGCCGGTCAACATCCTGCTGATCGGCTCGGACTCGCGGGCCGGCAAGAACAGCGACCTCGGCGGCGGCAACGAGGGCGGCGCCCGCTCGGACACCACGATCCTGCTGCACGTCTACGCCGACCACAAGCACGCGGTGGGCATCTCCATCCCGCGCGACGCCCTGGTCACCATCCCCTCGTGCAAGCTGCCGAACGGCAAGTGGAGCAAGGAAGCGCCCGGGCAGATGTTCAACTCGGCCTTCTCCGTGGGCAACGCGGAGACCGGCAACCCGGCCTGCACCCAGAACACCGTGGAGAAGCTGACCGGCATCCGGGTCGACCACACCATAGAGGTGAACTTCGAGGGCTTCGCGGCGATGACCGAGGCCGTCGGCGGGGTGGACGTCTGCCTGCCCAACGACATCTACGAGGGGCACATCAACCCCAAACTGGGCAGGAAGGGCAAGGTCATCCTGCCCAAGGGCAAGCAGAAGGTCTCCGGTCAGAAGGCGCTGGACTACGTCCGGCTCCGGCACGGCGTCGGCGACGAATCCGACGTCGGCCGGATGAAGCGTCAACAGGCCTTCCTCGGCTCGCTGATGGCCAAGGTCAAGAGTCAGGGGCTGAGCCCGACCACCCTGCTGCCGCTGGCCGACGCGGCGACCAAGTCGATGACCGTCGACCCCGGTCTGGACTCGGCCAAGAAGCTGATGGACTTCGCGCTGTCGATGAAGGACATCGACCTGCACGACGTCAAGTTCCTCACCACGCCCTGGCGTTACAACGGTCCACGGATCGACCTGGTCCACCCGGCGGTCGACAACCTCTGGAAGACCCTCCAGGCCGACCGGACCATCGACGGCCAGGACGCCACCGGCAAGCAGGAGGACGCGCCGGAGACCCCGGCCGCCGCACCCGAGACCACCCCGGCCGCGCCCCCGCCGGTCGCCGCGAACGGCGCGCCGATCAAGGTCGCGGTCTACAACGGCACCACCGCCACCGGGCTGGCCGGCAAGGCCGCCGACACGCTCAAGGCCGCCAAGGTCACCGTCACCGGCGTCACCGACGCCAAGAACACCAACCGCGCCACCACCACGATCGAGTACGGCTCCGGCCAGAAGGCCAACGCGGAGAAGATCCAGGCGATGTTCCCGGGCGCCACCCTGACGCCGACCTCGGCCACCGGGATCAGCCTGATCGTCGGCAAGGACTACGCCGCCGCCAGCGGCGGCACCGCCGCCGGCACGCCCGGCACCCCGGCCCCGCTGCCCACCGAGGTCGTCAACGACGCCCGCTCCGCCGACGACGACATCTGCGACAACGTCTCCTACGGCTGACCGCCGGGGAGGCGGGCCTTCCCGCCTCCCGCCCCGCCGTCGCCCCGGCCGACCCGACCGGCCCGTCGTCCCAGCCGACCCGACCGACCCGTCGTCCCAGCCGACCCGTCCCGGAGGGTTCCGGGGGCGTTCATCTCCAGTTGTAGGATGACCGGGCAAGCGGTTGTAGGATGACCGATGACCAGCCGTCCCCGCCCGAGAGGAGCCCCCGTGACCAGCGGCAACGACAGCCTGCAGGCGGCCGGGCGGCGCTCCCTGGTGGACACCGCCATCGACCAGCTGCGCGAGCAGCTGGCCGCCGGCGTCTGGCCGGTAGGGGCACGGATCCCGACCGAGCACGAGCTGGCCGAGCGGCTGCAGGTCGGGCGGAACACCGTGCGGGAGGCGATCCGGGTGCTGGTGCACGCCGGCATGCTGGTCTCCCGGCAGGGCGAGGGAACGTTCGTCCGCAGCACCAGCGACCCGGCCTCCGTCCTGCGGGGCGTGCAGCGCTCCGGCATCCGGGACGTGCTGGAGGTCCGCGCGGCGCTGGAGGCCGAGGGCGCCCGGCTGGCGGCGCTGCGGCACACCCCCGAGGACATCGTCCGGATGCGGACCGCGCTGGCCCACGAGGCCGAGGTGATCGCGACGCAGCCCGAGCGGACCGGTCGCGAGGCGACCGTCGAGCACGACCTGGAGTTCCACACCGCCGTCGTCGAGGCCGCGCACAACCCGGCGCTGACCGAGGTGTACCGCTACTTCGGCGCCTCGGTGCGCGAGTCGATGCGGACGGCCTTCGGCGACCACGAGATGCCCGAGGTGGTCGTGGCCACCCACGAGGCGCTGGTGGACGCGATCGAGAGCGGCGACCCGGACCGCGCCGAGGCGGCCTGTCGCGCGCTGCTCGCCGAGCCGACCGCGGCCGTCGAGCAGCTCCTCGCGGCCATCGCGGCCCGGAAGTGAGACGGCGCGAGCCCTCCTTCCCCGATCCGCGCCCCTGATCTCACGTTTCACGAAAGAGCAGCACCCATGGCAGTCACCCGTGCCCAGCAGCCGGTGGTCACCTATCCGCTTCCCGTCCGCTCCCGGCTGGCCCACCCCGCGCTGCTGCTGACCGGCATCCTCCTGGTCGCGCTCAACATGCGCGCCTGCCTGGCGGCGGTCTCGCCGATGGTCGGCGAGATCCAGCACACCTTCGGCCTCTCCGCCACCGCGAGCGGTCTGATCACCACCGTCCCGGTGCTGTTCCAGGGCGTCGGCGCGCCGCTCACCCCCCGGCTGACCCGGCGGTTCGGCACCGAGCGGGTGGTTCTGGGCGCGGTGCTGGTGCTCGGCGCGGGCGTGCTGCTGAGGGTGCTGCCGTCGGTGGCCGCGCTGTACGCGGGCTGCGTGGTGATCGGCGTGGCGATCGCCGTCCTGAACGTCTCGATGCCGGGTCTGGTGAAGCGCGAGTTCCCGGGCCGGGCCGCGGCCATGACGGGTGTCTACTCGACCACCATGCTGGTCGGCGCGACCCTCGCGGCCGGCATGTCCGTCCCGCTGGAGCACGCGCTCGGCGGCGGCTGGCAGGCCTCACTGGGCGCCTGGTCGCTGCTCGCGCTGGTCGCGGCGGTGGCCTGGCTGCCGCAGGTGCTGCGCTCGCGGCAGGAGAAGGCGGAGGTGGCGGTGGGGGCTCCGGCCGGGCGGCCGATCCAGGGGATCTGGCGCTCGCCGCTGGCCTGGCAGATCAGCCTCTTCATGGGCATCTCGTCGCTGCTGGTCTACACCCTGGTGGCGTGGATGCCGACCATCCTGGCCGACCACGGGATGGACCGCGGCGAGGCCGGCCTGGTCTTCGCCTTCTCCAACCTGGTGCAGGTCGCCGGCGCCTTCCTGGTGCCGCTGATGGCCGGCCGGATGACCAGCCAGCGGGCGCTGGCCGTGGTGATGGCCGCGCTCAACGGGCTCGGGATCGCCGTCCTGCTGATCTCTCCGGTGCCCTGCGCCTGGGTGTCGGCCACCATCCTGGGCGTCGCCCAGGGCGGTTCGCTGGGCCTCGGGCTCGCCTTCATCGTGCTGCGGACCGACAGCGCGGCCGGCGCCGCCCAGCTGGGCGGGATGTCGCAGGCGGTCGGCTATCTGGTGGCGGCGGCCGGCCCGGTCGGCGCCGGGGCGCTGCACCAGTTGACCGGGGACTGGAACACCCCGCTGGCGCTGATGCTGGCGCTGGCCGCCGTCGCGGCCGTGGCCGGCTGGGGCGCCGGCCGCAACCGGACGCTCTGAGGCGCCCAGGTACTCAGCCCAGGTACTCAGCCCAGGTACTCAGGGGCACCCGCCAGGGAGGCCGCCGGCCGCGGCCCCCTGGCCGGTCACTCCTCGGCGGCCAGGGTCAGCCCGGCGAGCTTCACCGAGGCCAGCGCCGTCGCCACCACGGTGAACACCAGCAGCAGCGGGACGGCCACGCCGAGCGCGACGTCCGCGGTGATCGCGCCGTCCGCGGCCACCGCCTTCGCCACCGACAGGCCCCACTGCTGGACGCTCAGCGTCCGGGCGCCCGTCACGAAGTTGCCGATCAGCGACTCCCAGATCAGCGCGTACGCCAGACCCGCCACCACCGCGTGCCGGGTGACCACGCCGAGCAGCAGGAAGAGCGCGCTGTACACGGCACCGGCCACCAGGGTGGCCACGGTGTAGCCGAGCGCCAGGTTCTCCTTGGTGCCGTACATCAGCAGGCCGGCCAGCAGGGTGGGGATGCCCGCGAAGACCCAGGTGGTGCCGATCGCCACCACCAGCTTGGTGGTGATGATCTTCCAGCGGGGCAGCGGCTTGGCGAGCAGGTAGACGATCGAGCCGTCGTCGATCTCGGTGGCGATGGCGCCGGTGCCCACCACCAGGCCGAGGATCGGCACCAGGGTGCCGAGGCCCAGCTGGCCGAGGATCCTGACGGTCAGAGTGTGCTCGTCCCCGCTGGAGCCGCTGGCGATCGCCGAGACGAGCAGCAGCAGGGCGGGGACCACCAGCAGCAGGATGCCGCGGCGGCGGCCCAGCAGGCCACGCAGCGTCAGCCTGGCGACGGTCGGGTTCATGGTTGGTCGGCCTTCCTGGGTCCGGTTCAGGCGATCAGGCGATCAGGTGTACGGGCGGTCGGGCGGTCAGGCGGAGACGAGGTAGGAGAAGACGCTCTCCAGCGACTCGTCCGCCGGTGCGACGGTGTACAGCCGGATGCCCGCCTGCTGCGCGACCTTCGGCAGCAGGGTGGTGAAGCCCTGGAAGTTGACCGCCTGGATCCGCAGTCCGCTCCCGTCGCCCGCCGCCCTTCCACCGGGGCGCCGCGCGCCCGCCCCCGGCTGCCAGTCCAGCTCGATGCCGGCCGTGGACGGGTCGGCGATCAGCGCGGCCGCCAGCCGGCGATCGTCGCTGGAGTGGACCAGGTAGCGGTGCGGGCGGTCGGTCATCAGCCGGCGGATCTTCCGGAAGTCCCCGGAGGCGGCATGCCGCCCGGCGACCACGACCTCGATGTGCCGGGCCAGCTGCTCGACCTCCTCCAGGATGTGCGAGGAGAACAGCACCGTCCGGCCGTCCGCGCCGAAGCGCCGCAGCAGCTCCATCAGCTGGAGCCGCTGGCGCGGGTCCATCCCGTTGAAGGGCTCGTCGAGCAGCAGCACGGACGGGTCGTGGACCAGCGCGGAGGCCATCTTGACGCGCTGCTTCATGCCCTTGGAGTACGTCCCGGTCTTCCGGTCCTGGGCATACTCCATCTCGACCAGGCCCAGCGCCCGCTTGGCGGCGGCGGCCGGGTCGGCGAGGCCGTGGAGTTCGGCGTTCGCGAGAACGAACTCCCAGCCGGTCAAGTAGTCGTACATCGACTCGCGCTCGGGGACGAGCCCGATCTGCCGGTAGACCTCCTGGTTGCGCCAGATCGGGGCGCCGTCCAGGGTGACCGCCCCGGTGGAGGGGGCGAGGAAGCCGCTCATCATGTGGATGAGGGTGGACTTGCCCGCGCCGTTGGGCCCGAGCAGACCGGTGATGCCGGGGCCGATCGTCATGCTGATGTCGTTGACGGCGACCACGTTGCCGAACCAGCGGGAGACCTTGTCGATGGTGATGGTGGCCATGGTGCCCTCTCAGATGTCCCGGTAGCGGCGCAGCAGCAGCCCGTACGAGCCGGCCACCATCGCGCCGGCGGTGGCGGCGAAGGCGACCACACCGAGCGCACCGGGCGCGTGCATCCGGTCGAAGTCGCCGCCGATGTCGAACAGCTGGTTGGTGAGGCTCTCCACGAGCCCGTTCGGCGAGAGCAGCGCGATCCACTGCGCGGAGTCCGGGATCCCGACGGAGCCGACGCTGGAGATCCCGACGATGATGGCCACCACGGTGGTGCTGATCGCCAGGTAGCCCATGATGGCGGCCACCCCGAAGCCCCGGCGCGGGGTGGTGGCGGCGATCACCAGCGCGACCGAGGTGGGGACCAGTGCGTAGAGCACGGCCGTGACCAGGCCGTAGAGGAAGTGCGCGGTGTGGTGTCCGAAGTCCAGCCCACCGAGCAGCGCGCCGATGTAGAGGACCAGCAGCGGAGCCGTCATCAGCAGCAGCTGGGCGCAGACCATCGCGGCGAACTTGGCCCGGACGTAGTCGCCGCGGGTGATCGGGCGGGAGAAGTACAGCGGGACGGTGTGATGGCGGAGGTCCCGGGAGAGCAGGACGGGGGCCTGCGAGGCCAGGAAGATCGAGACGACCAGCCCCAACGAGCCGAGGTACTGCGGGTAGTCGACCGGAAGATCGGTGCGGCTCATGGCGAGGGTGAGCGCGACCATGACCACGGCGGGGGTGGTGACCACGCCGAGCACCAGCATCGGCAGCACCTTGGACTTGCCGGAGCGCCCGAGGCCGTACGCGGCGCGCAGGCTCTGGGTGAACAGCGAGCGGGTGGCGTAGGCCCGGCCGAGCCGGGGGCCGGTGTAGCCGCGGTAGCCGATGTCGTGGATGACGCCGGTGTCGGCCGGCCTGGTCTCAGGAGGCAGCGACATCTGCGGTACCTCCCCTGGGTGCGGTGCCGGCCGGCACGGTGCCGGCGTCGTCGGTGCCGGCCTGCCCGGTACCGGCCTGCTCGGTGAAGAGCTCGGAGACCCGGTGGCGGCGCTGTTCCAGCCGGACCAGCCCGAGGCCGAGGTCCGCGACGGCGTCGCGGATGGTGTCGTAGGTGTCGTCGCCCGCGAGCCGGACCAGCAGGACACGGGTGCCGTCCGGCTGTACCGACAGCCCGGCGGCGGCCAGCCGCTCGTACACGGCCGCGCCCGCGTCCAGGGCGAGGTCGTCCGGATGGTCCGTCACCTCGACCGCGAGGACCGCCGTCGCCTCGGTGAACGAGGCGGTGGAGGAGGAGCGCAGCAGCTTGCCGCCGTCGATGACCACCAGGTGGTCGCAGGTCCGCTCCAGCTCGCCCAGCAGGTGGGTGGTGACCAGCACCGAGATGCCGAAGTCGGAGTGGATCCGGCGGATCAGCGCCAGCATGTCGTCCCGGCCGACCGGGTCGAGCCCGTTGGTCGGTTCGTCCAGCAGCACCAGCTTCGGGTCGTGCACCAGCGCCTGGGCCAGCTTGACCCGCTGCTTCATGCCGGTCGAGTACCCGCCCATCGGGCGGTACCGCTCCTCGTACAGCCCGACGTGCCGCAGCGTGTCCGCCGTCCGCTCGCGCGCGGCGGCGGCCGGCAGCCCGGCCATCCGCGCCATGTGGACCACGAACTCCGTGGCCGAGACGTCCGGCGGCAGGCAGTCGTGCTCCGGCATGTAGCCGACCTGCTCGCGGATCTCCGAGCCCTGGGTGGCGATGTCCAGACCGAGGACCTGGCCGCTCCCGGACGTCGCCGGGGCGAGCCCGAGCAGGATCTTGATGAGTGTGGACTTGCCCGCACCATTGGCCCCCACCAGACCGACCACCCCGGGCTGCACCTCTACGGTGAGCTGGTCGAGGGCGGTGACCCGGGGGAACCTCTTGGTGAGGCCGTCCGTCTTGATGACAGTGGACACAGGGCTCAACGTAGTGTGCGCACGCCGTGCCCGCCATGAGCTGGAATGACGAACCCGGCATGATGCTTCGGTATGACACTCCCGCGCTGATCCCCTAGGGGTCGGAATCGGCCAACCCGGCTTGTACTCTTGTCAGATTCCTAACAGGGGGCCGTCGGGATCAACTCCCGGCGTGAGAGGGAGATGTGAGCACAGTGTCGGATCGTGCGACCGAGTTCGACCGGATGATGAACCCCTGGGCCTACGACGCCGACGGCAATCTCACGGTACAGGCCCAGCGGCAGGAGACCGCGCACACCAGGATCAACTCGGCCGGCGCCCCGGGCGGCGGCGGGAGCACCGTCACCGTCGACCCGGACGCGCTGGAGGCCGCCGCCGGCTCCTCCGACCAGATCCACGGGCGGCTGAACGGCGACGGCCGGTCCGCCGACGACGAGACCGCCACCGTCGCCACCTCGCTCGCCAACTGGCGTACCGGCAAGGCCGCCCAGGCCGCCGCCGCCACCTGGGACCAGCAGATCGCCGCACTCGGCGGCACCATCGGCGAGCTCACCCAGGCGCTGCACCAGACCGCCGGCAACTACCGCCGCAACGAATCGGCCGTCAAGCACGACCTGAGCGCCTGAGGGGGCCGGACGAGATGGTCGACTTCCACGAGTTGAGCACCGCCAAGCTGGACGTCCTCGGCACCGCCGCCTCCGCCTGGGAGGACGTCGTCAAGAAGCTGCGGTCGATGGACCAGGACTGGGACAACGCGGTGATCGCCAAGGTCGACTCCGCGAACTGGACCGGCCCTTCGGCCGATCAGGCCAGGCCGAAACTCCAGCGCGTCAACGAACAGCTGACCGCCGCCGTGACCGAGGCGGGCGCGATCGCCTCGATCCTCAAGGACGCCGGCCAGGACTTCCAGGCCGCCAGGTCCAGACTCGACAAGGCGGTGGCCGACGCCAGGGCCGCCGGACTGACCGTCAGCGACACCGGCACCGTCAGCTGGCCCCCGGCCGACCACGCGACCCGGCACGACCCGGACGCCAACCAGGCCTACCAGGCGGAGTACCGCGGCAAGGCCGAAGCCGCCCGGAAGGCGATCGACGCGGCCGTCCAGGAGGCCACCGCCGCCGACGAACGCGCCGCCTGGGCGCTCGGCTCCGACACCGCCACCGACAACGTGAAGTCCTTCAACGCCAGGGCCATCGGCGGCGGCCCGGAGGGGGACGGCGACCGCGCCGCCCAGCTGGCCGCCAAGGGCGGAAAGATCTCGGATGCCGAACTCACCGAGCTCAACTCCCTGTTGGCCGCCAACGCCAACGACCCGAAGTTCTCGACCAGGTTCTACCAGGACCTCGGCCCCAAGGGGACGCTACAGGCCTGGAACAGCATGGTCGGCGACGAACAGCAGTTCAACGGCGCGAGCGACGCCCGGTGGAAGCAGTACCAGGAGCTGCAGAAGAACCTCGGCCTCAACCTGGCCACCGCCACCCGCACCACCAACGAGCCGCACCTGTCCGACCAGTGGGCCGCCGACCTGCGCAAGGCCGGCTCCGAGACGATGTGGGACAAGCCCTACCGCCAAAGCGGCATGGACTACGCGCCGTACGGCTACCAGGTGCTCTCCGGCATCCTGCGCACCGGCGACTACGACCCGCGCTTCCTCAACCCGATCGCCGAGCACATCACCCAGCTGGACACCGACGAGAAGTACTGGCCGGCCCCGGTCTTCGGCCCGCGCAGCGACCGGCGCGGCTACAACCTGCTGGGCCCGGAAGGCGGTTCGGGCTTCGAGCCGACCACAGCGATCCTGGAGGCGCTGGGCCACAGCCCCGAGGCGGCCACCAGGTTCTTCCACGACCGGCCGACCGCGTACAACACCGACGGCACCGTCAACCCGAACGGCAGGACCACCCCGGCGGACTACCTGACGTACTTCACGCACGACAAGGAGTACACGCCGGACACCGTCTCGCAGAAGAACGAGCTGCGCCGGCAGGGCATGCACAGCGGCCCCGACGCCCTCGGCCACGCCCTGGAGGCGGCCACCACCGGCCGCCCGTACGACGATCCGTCGGGCCCGCCGGCCAAGCACACCGCCGACCAGGCCGACGTGATGAACCGGGTCGTGCAGACCTTCGGCACCCACGGCAACGGCGGTGTCCTCGACGATCTCAAGGGCGAGGACGCCAAGTTCGCCCCGCTGCGGGACAGCCTCGGGCACATGACCGCCGACTACATCGGCGACACCCAGCGCGCGCTCTCCCCGCACAAGGACGACCTGCCGGTCAACGGTGCCCCCGCCAACCTCAGGGAGGCGCCGGTCCGCGGCCTGCTGGACGCGCTCGGCCGCGACCCGGACGCCTACGGCGCCGTCGTCAACGCCAACCAGGCCTACTCCACCGCCGTCATCCGCGGCCACATCGACAGCGGGCAGACCGACTTCGCCCGGCTGGAGGCCGACATCGACTCCACCTCGCGGGCCGGCGGCGTGGTCAGCGGCATCCTCAACGAGGCCCGGATCAACGAGGTCCACAGCGAACACGCCGCCTCCGACAAGGAGTACAACGAGGCGCTGGAGAAGAACGCCGGCTACGCCAAGACGGTCTTCAGCAGCACGATCGGCGCGGTCACCGAGAAGGTGCCGGTCGCCGGCGAGGTGGCGAACTTCCTGGTCGAGGAGATCACCGACAGCGTGGTCAAGGCCAACGAGCGCGACACCACCGGGGAGGCCCGGCAACAGGGCCGCGACTACGTCGCCGACGGCCGCGGCAGCGCGGCGCTCGGCGCCAAACAGGCCGTCACCGACGCCGCGTTCGGGACGGCCCTCAGCGCCGACGACATCCGGCGACTGGCCGACAGTGCCGGAGACCGGGTGCTCGACGGCTACACCGACGGCTCCTCGGGCAGCCAGAGTTCCAACGGGAAGGTCTCCGGATGATGAGCGAACAGCGCCGACCGGCCGCCGCCGCGGTGGTCGTGGCCGCCGCCCTGGCCCTGGCCCTGGCCGGGTGCGGCAGCGACGGCGGTACCGGCGAGGGCGGCGAGGGCGGCAGCAGCGCCGGGGCGAAGACGGCCTGCGAGGGCGTCGTCCGCGAGAGCTACGCCGAGGCCGTACTGAGCGACGGCGCCTCGGCGGCGTACAAGCTGGACAAGCAGCTCGACGCGCAGCGCCAGGCCGGGCTCCAGCTGCTGGACTGCGCGGTCGACGCCAAGCGGGGGCCGGGCCTGCTCGTCCGGCTGGCCGGGAGCGAGACCCCGGGCGGCGGCTCCAGGACCAACGCCCCGCTCCCCGGCGAGCCGGTCTTCACCCTGGGCTTCGGCGACCGCAGCGAGGTCACCCGCTGGCGGGCCGAGCTCACCTTCCGCTGCGACGGCACCTACCGGCGCTCCGGTAGCGAGAAGGGGCTGTACTTCACCGTGCAGGTCGGCCCGAACGCCTCGGCGGGGCAGGCCAATCCGGCCGGCTCCCCCAAGTGGACCCCGGAGCACTGGGCCCGGCTCGCCGCCGACACCGCGCAGCGGGCCGCCCGCGGCCCGCTCGGCTGCACCGCGCCCGTCGACTGGCCCACCGGGGAGCCCGTGCTCACTCCGGCGGGCGGCGGGAACTCGGCTGCGGGCGGCGAGGGTTCGTCCTCGGGTGGTACGAGTTCGCCTTCGGGCGACGGGAGTTCGGCGAGCCCGACCGCGTGAGCACCGGTGGGCGGCCGCGGCGCGGGCGGCTGCCGGTCGGCCGGGCGCTGCCGGTGGCGCTCGGGCTGGCGGTCGCGGCCGCCGGGGCGGTCGGCTACCTGGACTGGCGCGCCCACCAGCCGGCGGAGGAGCCCGGACGGGCCGCCCGGCTCTGCGGCCTGTCCACCGGCGACGGCACCCCGCTCGGGCGGCTGCTGCCCCCGGGCGCCCAGGACGTGGAGGAGCGGGAGGCGAACGGTTACGGCGGCCCCGGCCCGAGGTCCTGCGTGATCCGGGTCGACGGGCGGACCGCGCTGACCGTCACAGCGGCCCGGCACGAGGGTTCGGCGGCGCTCTCCCCCACCGCCGCGGGGCAGCCGGACGCGCACGGCTTCGGCGCGGGCAGCCTCTCCGCCTCCTGGGCCCGGGGGGCCGCGGTCGCCGACTACTGCCCCGGCAAGGACCAGCCGGTCGGCCATGTACGGCTGGAGGTCACCGCCGGTGCGGCGGCCCGCGTCGGTCGGGCCGAGCTCGAGTCCGTCGCCAGGGACGCGCTGGCGCAGCAGCGGAAGGACGTCTGCGGATGAACGGGCCCGGTCGTTCCGTCCTGGCGGTCCCGGCCGCGCTGCTGCTGGTCCTGGGCGGTGGCCTGTTCGGCTGGCACCGCCATCTCGACGCCGTCGAGGACCGGCCGCCGGCCGTCGACCTCTCGCACGGCGAGTGCCGGGGCGCGCTCGACGGCCCCGGCTTCACCGGACTGCTCGGCGCCACCCACCGCGTCCGGGTCGAGACCCAGTACCGGCCGGGCGACGCGAAGTCCGCCACCGTACTGGCCTGTGTGGTGACCGGCCCGGGCGGGCGGACGCTCACCGTCACGGCGCGCGGCGCCGCCACCGAGGCGGAGCGCGACAGGGACGAGGCGGCGTCGGCGCGCGCGGACTTCCGCCCGTTCGGCGCCGGCCGGGCGGGTGCCGACGGGGCGGTGGTCCGTTTCACCTGCGCCACCGGTCCGGCGGACGGCACGGCGGGGTCGGGCGGCGCGGACGGCGAGGCGGGGTCGGGCGGGGTGGCAGGATCGGGCGGCGCGGGCGCCGGTCGGACCTGGTACTACCTGGCGACCGTACGGCTGGCCGGGGCCGGCGGCGTTACGGCCGCCGGACCGGGCCGACAGCGCACGGCCGGGCTGGCCGTGGACTTCGCGCGCCGGGCCGCCGAACGGGCACTCGGCTGCACCGCCCCCGTCGGGCTGCCGACCGGGCCGGTCACGGTGGAGTGACCGGCCCGGTCGCACGGTGGCGGCCGGTCCGTCAGCCCAGCAGGTCGGACTGGAGGGTGACGACCTGGCGGAAGGCGGCCTCGGGAACGCCGTCCGTGGGGTTGGTCATCACGACGATGCCGACCACGTCCCCGGCGTTCAGGTAGGCCAGGTAGCCGTTGGTCCGGGACTTGGTGGTGATCACCGGACTCTCCCGGATGGTGCGGTCCACCCCGGAGACGTCGTCCCAGCCCTGGGCGGAGCCGGTCTTGAGACCCGGCAGGTCCTTCCACTCGCCGTTGGAACGCAGGTCGGCGAAGACGTCCCAGGCCTCGGGCGAGGAGCCGAAGCGGAGCAGCCGGATCTGGGTGCGGGTGCCGTCGGAGGCGGTCCACTCCCGGACGGTGGCCGCCCGGCAGGCGTCCTGCAGCAGCAGGGCCCGCGTCCTGGCCGGGTCCAGCTGGTCCGCGGCGGCGGCGTCGCAGGCGACCCAGTCGGCGACGGCCGGACCGGCGGACGGTGCCGCCGTGGTGGCGGTGCCCCCGGCCGACGGGCTCGCGCTCGGGGCCGCCGTCCCGGAAGGACTCGCCGACGGGCTCGCGGTCGCATCCGCGCTCGCGGTCGGAGTCGCGCTCGCGGTCGGAGTCGGGAAGACCACCGGCGCCAGGGAGCCACCGGCCTCCTTGGGGACGGGCAGGAGCAGATGGCGCAGGTCGGCGGCGTGCCGGCCCTTGCTCTCCTTGGCACTGGGCGCGGCCTTGCCGGACGGCAGCGGCGGCAGGGCCAGCGCCGGGAAGGTGTACCGGCCGTCGCTCTCGGTCGCCAGCCCCGGGAGGTCGGTGCGGTCCGGCGCGGTGACGGCCGCCGCGGCGCCGGTACCGGCGAGGGCCAGCACCAGGACGGCCGCGCTCCAGCGCAGCGCCGCCTTGCGCCGGCGGGTACGACGGGCCGCGCGCTCCTCGGGCGTCTCCGCCGGCGGAGGCGGCAGGAGTGGCGCCTCCGGGGCGCTCCAGACGTTCACCTCGGCAGCCGGGGGCGCGACCGGGGCGGGCGGTGCGACCGGCGCGACCGGGGGCGCGTCGGCGGGAGTGGCCGCGTTGTCGTGGGGGGTGGCGCTGTCGGTCATGCGGACGCTCCCGGGCTGGCGAGGCGGTCGAGCTGCTGGACGAAGAGGGCGACGATCCTGTCCTTGGGCAGCGGTGCCACGCCCTCGGCGCTCATGACCACCAGGAGGTCGCCCTCGGCGGCCGAGCACTCCAGGTTGTCGATCGGCGCGGACGGCGGAGCGGGCATCAGGTAGCAGTGCGCCTCGGGGTGGCCGGGGATCTGCGGGCCGATGCGGAAGAGACCGGTGTCGCCCGTGAAGACGGCGGTGTACTCGTTCAGCTTCTGCACCTCCTGCTGGTTGAACTGGCGCAGCTTCATCCCGATGACGAGGTCGTCCGCCGTGTTCTTGTAGGTGCGCACGCCGGTGGCCTTGACGTGCAGGCTCTCCCAGTACGCGCGCAGCTTGTCGCGCTTCTCCTTGGGGATCTGCTGGAGGTCGTCGTCCAGCTCGGCGGAGAGCACGTCCGCGCCCAGCTCGACGTCGTTGCCGTAGCCGCCCTCGTCCGGGCCGAGTTCGTAGCCGGCCGGGACGGGCAGCAGCAGGTCGCGCAGCGAACCGAAGTGGTTGCCGTTGGACTTGGCGCCGAAGGGGGTGGGCGTGGCGGTCGGGGCGGGGGCGGTGGTCGGCCCGGCGACGACGACGGGAGCCGGGTCGTCGTACTGGGTCTTGATGATGCCGATGCCGATGCCCACACCGACCAGGGCGGCCGCCACCGTCGCGCCGGTGGCGCGGAGCAGCCGTCGGCGGGCCGGGGAGGGGACGGCCGTCTCGGGGGCGGCGGCCTCGGGAGTGACGGCCTCGGGAGTGACGGCCTCGGCGGCGGGCGCGTCCACGACGGGCGGTGCCGGCTCGACGGCGGCGGTCGGCTCGACGGTCGGCACGGGGGCCGCGGCCCCGGTCACGGTGCTGTCGCTCATACCAGCCGCTCCCACTGCTGCTTGGCGATGTCCTTCACGACATCGGGGTTCACCGGCTTCGTGCCGAAGACCTCGACGTCCATCACCACGGTTCCGCGCTGCGCGAGCGCGGACCCGTAGTAGAACTGCTCGGTGGTCTCGGCCCAGTACTCGGCCTGGGTGTCGACCTGGTAGCCGCCGTTGGCGCCCTCCGCGAACGGCGTGAGGTGGTAACCGGCCGCACGGGACTTCGCCTCGGCGGCGCGGTCCGCCGCGTACTGGATCAGGGTGACCCGGACCTTCAGGTCGTCCTTCTTCCAGTCGACCTCGACGGCCCGCCGGAAGTCCTTGGAGTTCAGCGCCTTGAAGAGCGAGGCCGAACTGCCGCTGTGGCCGGCCAGTTCGCCGACGGTGATCCAGCTGGGCCGGTCCGGGTAGTCGGCCCAGGCCGTGCTGCCGTCCGGAGCCGTCATCAGCAGCTTCCGCAGGTCGCCGTCGATGGCCAGCGCCTTCGGCGCCTCCGCGGCGACGGCCGCCGGGTCCGCCGCCTCGGCCGGGTAGGAGGGCAGCGCGACCTGGATCGGCGGCAGCGGGGTCGGCGGGCGGTTCGCCTGGATCGCGTACCCGACGGCACCGCCGACCACCGTGCCGAGCAGCAGGGCGGACACCAGCAGCAGCACCGGCCGGGGACGGCGCGGGGCGCGCACCGGCGGGACCGCGTCGGCGGGCAGGGCGGCGTCCGGGGCCGCGTCCTGGGCCGCGTCAGGGGCGACGGCCTCAGGGGCGACGACCTCGGGCAGCGGCGGGACGGCCGGCACTACAGGCGGGGCGGGCGGCACGGCGGGCACCCCGGGCGCGGCCGGGGGCGGTACAGGCGGAACGGCCGCCGGAGGCGCGTCGGCGGGCGACGGCTCCACGGATTCGGTGGTCACGAAGTGGCTCCAGAAAGGAAGGAAAGGTGACGTCGACGACGGGCGGCGGGGTTCAGCCGCCGGAGGACAGCCACTCGCGCTGGCGCTTCATCAGCTCGCTCAGCAGTGCCTTGTCCGGAGTGCCCTTCACTTCGACGTCGATCGTGTACTGGACGTCGCCCTGGCTGGAGATGCCGGTCATCGAGCCGGTGTACGCCTGCTGCTTGGGCTTGTGCACATAGCCGTGGGCGTTGGGATCGCCGTCGATGTCGATCGAGTCCTGCTTCATCGTGTAGCCCTTGGCGAAGTCGCCCGCCTCCCGGGTGGAACCGAAGTGCAGCAGGGTGACGGTGACTTCGGCCTTCCCGTCGGCCGTGCGGTACATCCGGCTGGCGGCGTCCTTGTACCCGTACGAGCCCAGGATCCGCATGATGCCGTCCTGGTTGCCGAACATCTCCGAGACCTCGTCGTCGGTCAGGGTCGCACCGTCGACCGGCCCGTACGACTCACCACCGTCCGGGATCGGGAGCAGGAAGTAGCGCAGATCGCCCTCGTGCTTGCCGCCGTTGACGCTGCCCTTGACGGTGCTCGTCGGCTTGGGCGCGGGCGGGACGGCCGGTACCTCGGTCGGCACGGCGGACGCGGTGGCGGACGCACTCGGGCTCGGCGAGGCGGTCGGTGACACGCCCGCGGCCGCCGTGCCGGTCGGTCCGGCCACGACGGCCGGCCGGGACTCCGGCTTCCCGACGGCCACGGTGACGGCCGCGCTGGTCGCCGTGACGGCGAGCAGGCCGGCCGTGGCGAGGGCCACGCCGACGGCGCGCGGCAGCCTGCGCGCGGGCGCGGCGACGGGTTCGGCGGCAGGCACGGGCTCGGCGGTAGGCACGGGCTCGGCGGTAGCGGGCTCGACGGCAGGCGCGGGCTCGACGGCAGGCGCGGGCTCGACGGCCGCAGGCTCAGTGGCGGGCTCGACAGCGGTCTTGGCGAGATCGGGCACGGGCGCGGGCACGGCACCGTTCACCGGATCTGCGGCGGGCGGCACGTTTTCGGGCGCGGACAAGGAACTCCCCCCGGGGAAAGTGGAATATCGCGCACGGGCCCCTCGCGAGCCACCCCCCGTGGCTCTCCAGGCCGACCGTCACGCGTCTCACCTGCAATTATGAGAGCCGGTCCACACCTCTGCCAACAAAATGAATCACCACACTCCCGCCCAATGATCAATCAAACGGACACGTCGTGATCTAACCGCAACGGGCCGCCGCACCGGATCGGGGCCGCGGTTCGGGAGCCGCCGCGTCCGACCGGCCCGACGGCCCTGCCGAGCGCGCCGAACACACCGACCGCGTCCCGTCAGCCCAACTGCGCCAGGCCCTCGGTGGCGATCCGCTCGAAGACGGCCAGGTCACTCGCGAAGATCGAGTCCGGCACCGGCCAGTGGATCACCAACTCCGTGATGCCCAACTCCTGGTACGTGCCCGCCCAGTCGACGAAGGCACCCAGGGACTCCAGCGGTTTCTCCGCCGTCGAGCCCTGGAGCAGCACCTTCTCCAGCTCGCCCACGTCCCGCCCGGCCGCCTCGCACGCCACCGTCAGCTTCCCGATCTGCTGGGCGATCACTGCGGGCGCCTGCTCCACCGGCACGTCCGCCGGCCCCTTCGGGTCCCCGTACGTCACCCAGCCCTGCCCGTACTCCGCCGCCAGCTTCAGCCCGCGCGGCCCGGTCGCCGCCACATAGAACGGCACCCGCGGCGTCTGCGCGCACCCGGGGATGTTCCGCGCCTCGACCGCCGAGTAGTACGCCCCCGCCTCGGTCGTCGCATCCTGCCGCAACAGCTTGTCCAGCAACGGCAGGAACTCCCCGAACCGGTCCGCCCGCTCCCTCGGCGACCACGCCTCCTGCCCCATCGCCGTCGCGTCGAACCCCGTCCCCCCGGCCCCGACCCCCAGCGTCAGCCGTCCGCCCGACACATCGTCCAACGACACGACCTCCTTCGCCAGCGTCACCGGATGCCGGAAGTTCGGCGAGGTCACCAGCGTCCCGAGCCGCAGCCGCTCGGTCGCCGTGGCCGCCGCCGTCAGCGTCGGCACCGCCCCGAACCAGGGCTCGTCCCGGAACGACCGCCACGACAGGTGGTCATAGGTGTACGCGGCATGGAACCCGAGTTCCTCGGCCCGCCGCCAGGTCTTCTGTCCTTCGGCCCACCGGTGGATGGGGAGGATCACGGTACTCAGTCGCATGCCGTCGACCCTACGGGAGCGGTCGTCGTGGGCCCTGGTCATCAAGGCAGGCCGCACCCAGGGGTCAGTAGCGGCTCATGTGGGGCATCGCCTTCTCGGCAAGATCGATGATCGCCTGCGCCTTCGGCAGATCGCCGCTCACCTCTTCGGGGGTGATGGCCGGGGCTTCGGCAGACCGGTACTCGCTCTCGTTGCGGCGGATCCGCATGCGGCTGAACGGTCGCAGGACTCCGCCCAACGGCGGGTCGAGCTGCGCCTTCACCGTTTCGTACACGGCGACATGGCCACCCCTGCTCGTGGCACGGAGACCCTGGTTCATCAAGACCGCGGCAAGCGCCTTGCGCGCGGCGTCGTACGCGAGGCTGTACGCGCCGACCGGGTCGACGTCGAGGAGCAGCTTCGCAGAGGCCAGGTGCTGCCGTGACTGAGCCAACTCCGCCCGGGCGTGCTCCGCAGACGCCGGCACCCTCTCGACCTCACGTCGCTGGATCAGGTCGTCAACGGTCGCACGGCCCTGTTCCCAGCGGTTCACGCGCCATTCTCCTTGTGCAGCGTCAGGCGGACCAACGGTCGCTCGCGGACCGAGGTAAGGAACGGTTCGGCGCTCTCCGAGGCCCAGGCCAGCGGGGAGACGCGGTGGACGTTGACCTCCCGGTGCAGCTCTCGCGAGGCCTGCTCGGCGATGTCGAAGAGCTCGTCCGGGTCGGGCTGCCCGACGACCAGGACATCGACATCTCCTGGGATCGGACCGGGCTCCCCCTCGTAACGGGCCGCCCACGAGCCGTAGATGTATGCCTCCTCGACTCTGTCGAGAGTCGAGAGGATCATCGTGAGTCGAGGCACTGGCCCGTATGTCACGAGCAGCAGGTCGCACAGCGGTCGATACAGCAGGGTGTCCGTTCGAGCACTGATGATCCGGGTACGGCCGAGCCGCTTCCCTGTGAGGATCTCAGCGCCGATCAGCCTGTCCACCTCTCTGAGCACCGCCGTGTGTGAGACGTCCAGCGCCTTGGCCAGTTCGATGAGCGTCCAACTGCGCTCCGGGCTCAGCAGAGTGAGCGCCAACAGGTCCCCCTGCAGCTGAGACCGGAACAGGGGGAGCAGAGAGGGTGCGGAAGGCTTCATTACGCGCAGAATATCATGCGCATAATGCATATATCGCCTCACGGTCAGAGAGTGATCACGCTGCGTAAGGCAGCGGAGCCGGCAAGCTCGCGCAGCGACCGGTACCCCACCCGGCTGCCCCACGGGCCGCCGGCGAGACACTCCTCCCGCACCTGCGCGAGTACCTGCTGCGGTCCGCCAACCCGGTCCTCGCCCGGGGCTGCGGCACAGCCCCCGCACCGATCAACCCGATCGAGCGCAGTACTCCTGATCCGCCGCCACTGTCCGAGGCGATGGCGATAGCCTGCCCCCGCAGTACACCGTCGTCTGCTCTCCGCGAAGGCCGCTGGCCCCCGTGTCCGGGGGCGGCCACCGGGCCGCCGAACACTGCCGCGACGTCCACTGATCGCGCTGCCGATACAGGACAGGTCGAGCCGATCTGCCGCCTTCATCACCTCTCCTCGACCCCGACGTCGCGTTCTCGCAGGTCAGGCTGCGATGGGTGAACGAGGCTTGACCGAGGTCACCAGCGTCCCGAGCCGCAGCCGCTCGGTCGCCGTGGCCGCCGCCGTCAGCGTCGGCACCGCCCCGAACCAGGGCTCGTCCCGGAACGACCGCCACGACAGGCGGTCATAGGTGTACGCGGCGTGGAACCCGAGTTCCTCGGCCCGCCGCCAGATCTTCTGCCCCTCGCTCCACCGGTGGTTGGGGAGGATCACCGTGCTCAAGCGCATGCGATCGACCCTACGCGTTCGCTCCGGCAGGTGAGGCTTCGAGCAACCCGCGGCGACGACGCCTGGACGACCGTTAACGTGGCGCCATGGGACTGGGCAAAGCCGAGCTTGAGGCCATGATCGATGAAGCCACCGTTGACGCCTACGGTGAGGACGAACAACTGACCGGGCTGTTCACCATGATCGAGGAGAACCTCGCGGTGCCGTTCAGCGCGACAGTTCTCGGCGTCGACGTGACCGTGCGCGGCGTCGACCTCACGCCGGACGGCCGGATCGTCGCCCTGTGCTCTCGCGGCCCCGTTCGACAGAAGATCGGGATCCTGGAGCTGCCGATGCCGACACCTGCCCCGGACGGCGCCGAGTGGATCGATGCCTACCGACACTGGGCCGGCTGATGCCGAGCAGCTCACACATCACTTCAGAACTGGCTCGCGGGGAGAGACAGGACATGGCGATTGCCGTTCGGGGCGCGGATCACGGCGAGCGCTCGCTCACCGATCTCATCGAGCGCAGTGCCGAGTTGAAGGGGGAGCTGGTCGCCTTCGCGCAGAGCGCGCGCTTCGACCGGTGGTTGACTCCCCTTCTGCTGGAGGCCGCGGGCCCTGAGCGGCTGCTGGACGAGGGTGAGGCCATCCGGATCATCGACCACTTCATCCTGCGGTACCGCCTGCCGGACGGTTCGACCGTGGTGGACCGATTCGTCGCCGGGCGGCGGGACTTGAGCGAGGCCGACCGGGAGATGCTGCTCGGCTGGCGTGACCCGGTCGAGGGCGTCTTCGAGATCCGGCGCAAGGACGGGGAAGCCGTCGTCCTGCTGAACCTGGTCGACGACCTGGAGTACCGCACGTACTCGAACGTCGGGCAGGCGGCCTTCCGCGAAGTGTCCAAAGGAGGGTTCCTCCTTGCCTGCCTGGTGCCCGTCCACTCGGCCGACGCCGCGTGGCTGATCTCGGGGGCGATGTCGTCCTACCCGAAGTCCAGCGCCACCGAGATCGCCCGGGCCGCACTCCAACTGGCGACGAACCACCCTGAACTGGTCTTCCGCAACCCCGAGAAGATCGAGCAGGGATGGGCGTCGATGCGGGAGGACCGGGCGGCGTTCATCGAGTTCTGCGGCAGCGACGAACTGGTTCTTCCCCCTGCCGAGGCCGAGGAGCGGCTCAACGCCTACTACCGGCACCGGCAGGAGGCCGCCGTCGCCGAGCGGCCCGACCGCGCCCGGGGCAGGCGGTTGCCAGGAATCGATCTGCCGGCCTTCGAACTGCCGCAATCCCTCGCGGACTCGGACACGGTCGGCGTCATCTACGACGAGGTCGACGGACTCAACTTCTACGCCGACTACGGGATGCTGCGGGACCTCTTCGCCGACCCGGCCCTCGCGGGCCGTAGGCAGCACCAGGACGTGCTGCGCACCTACCTGCGCGAGGAGTCGATCGCGCCCCTGCCGATCCACCGACTGGCCGCCGCCCACCCGGAGACGGTCGACGCGGTGTTCCGGAAGCTGCTGCGGAAGCCCGGATTCACCTGGGGCGAGGACGGCCAGGAGCTGTTGCGTCGGCGGAAGCCCTGGTACTACGCCCAGGAGCCCCGCCCCGGCGTTTCCGTGGTCGGCGAGCGCCTCGGCGAACTCGCCGCGGGCGGCCGACAACGGAAGCTCACCAGGGCGCGGCGCGTGCCGCGTCAACCCGATCACCCATAGGAGCGAATTGCGATACTCAGAGTAGGTACTTGCATAAGTCGCAAGCTGCTCTTCAATCTATGCAAGCTCCTCCGCCAGCGCTGCTGCCACTCCTGCGTACTGCCTTTCAGGGCAAGTAGGGGATGAAATGGCAGCAGGGCCGCCCCTCGGGGCAGCTCTCAGGCCCTTTGACCGTATGCGCCGACGTCGGAACCAGGCGGAGTACGCGGATCTGGACTCGCCCGAGATCGAAGCCCAGGATGCGGCTGACGACGCCCCGAAAGTCAAGGCGATCATCGAGCTTGCGGAGCGGGTCCTGGATGAGATGAGCCCCTTCTGACGCCGCTCCGGGCGCTGCTCGGGAGCGGATCGACCCAGGTCAATGCGTGAAGAAGCTCTCGGGCAACGTCTCCGGCCACGGCGCCGGGGCGGTCGCCCGCCGGATCCGACGGGCGCCGTGTGGACAGCCGCCTTGAGGCAGCCGTGCGCACTCGCCCGGTCTCGCCGGGCCGGGGCCACGCTCGCGCACGACTGCCACGCGCCGCCTCCGTCCGGCGTTGCCGGGGGTCAGGGTGGGATCAGTGCAGTACGTCCAGCTGGTTGGTCGCGTCGTCGACGAAGTAGACGGCGTCCTTGTCCAGGTCCACGGCGAGGCCGAAGAGCGCACCGGCCCCCGGAGGGTTGCCGCTTGCGTCGAGTTGGCGGAATGCCACCTGGGCGCCGCGCGGGGTGGTCTCCACGAGGTTGCCGTCGCCGGCGTTCACCGTGAGGATGTCGCCCCCGGGTGCGATCGCCAGGCCGAGCGGGCCGTTCAGCCTGCCGCCCGCGGTCACTTCCCGGCCGGTACCCGCGTCGGAGTCGCGGGTCAGTGCGTCCGGGATCGCGGTGATCCGGTTGCCGGCGGTGTCGGCCACGTAGAGGGTGCCGTCCTGGCCGAGTCCGACGCCGGTCGGGCCGATCACCAGGGCCGCCGGATCGGTGCGTTCGGTGAATCCGGAGCCGATCCTGGTGGTCGCCAACCGGCAGGGCGGCTCCCCGGCGCGCCCGGTGTCCAGGGTGATCCGCAGCACGGTGCCCTGATTCACGTCGTTGCCGCCGCCGGCCACCGTGCCGTTGAGCACGTTGGTCACGAACAGTTCGGTCCTGTCCCCGTGGCTCACCGAGGTCATGTCCCACGGGCCGTTGATGCCTTCACCGGCGAAGGTCTCGCGCACCGTGCCGTGGCTGTCCAGAACCAGCAGGCAACCCGCCCGGGCGGTGGCCGAGGTGCCGTCGGCCGTGGGCAGGCTGCCGACCACCACCCATCCGCCGGGGAGGACGGACAGCGCGGTGGTGAGCCCGACACCACCCGGGCAGGGGCCGGGCAGGTGGGCGGGATCGATCTCGGCGAATTGCCGCGCGGTGCCGTCGGGGCTCACCTGGACCAGCGTGGTGCCGGTGCCCTGCTGGTTGAGGCTGTTGTTGAAGTTGCTGACCAGCACATTGCCCCGGTGCAGGTCACCGGCGCTGTGCTGGACGACCGCCGTGCCGTAGGGGTTCAGATCGCCGTTGACCGGGACTGTCGAAGCGATGGGCGACACGGTGTTCAGCGGACCGACGAACGGCTCGCGGGCGCCCGCCGGGGTGGCCGTGGCCGTGCCGGCCGCCATGGCGACCACCACCGCGGCCATCGTCGTCAGGCGGGTGCGGACTCGAACTCTCACGTGAAGCCTCCTGGACATCGAGTAGGGGACGTCTGCGGACGGAACGGACTCCGCCGACGCCGCCGCACGTGCCTCCCGGCCGCATCGGCGCACCAGGAGCACCGAGCGGTGAAAGCGCTACCGCGGCACGGCCCGACCGGAGTTCGTCCCGGGCGACCCTGATCCGGCGTTGCTCATGACGTCACGCTAGGCAGGCCCGCGGGCGGCCGCGCGGTGACGTCCGCCAAGAGTGCGCTCACACGGAGTGACACCGTTCCGGGCGCGGCCGTGCCGGAGCGACGCCCCCTGTCAGGCTCGGCCGCGACGGCCCGGGGGCAGGTGGCGGTAGCCGGGGTGGACGCCGGAGGTGAGGCCCTGCTGGCGGGCGATGGTGTCGAGCAGCCGGGCCAGCCGCGCCCGGTCGCCCTCGTCGAGGGCGGCGAGGAGGGCGTCCTCGTGCTCGGCTGCGACCTTCCCCACGCCGCCGAGCACGCGGCGGCCTTCGTCGGACAGGTACAGCTCGTGGTTGCGGCGGTCCTCGGTGCTGCGCCGCCGTTCCACCAGTCCCTTGCGGTCCAGGTTGTCGATCAGGGCGACGACACGGCTGGGCACCACCCCGAGGTCGGTCGCCAGCGATCGCTGGCTGCGGCCCGGCTTGCCCGCGATCATCCGCAGCAGCCCGATGTCCGGTGGGGTCAGGCCGAGTTCGGCGACCCGTTCGGCGAACCGCGCGGCGGCGTGCGCCCCGATCTGGGCGAGGAGGAACGCCGCTCCGCCCCCGGGGCGCGGGGCCGGCGGGCCGGAGTCCTGGTCTGGTTGCCACGCACTGCTCACGGGGCTATGGTACGGAAAGCTAAATGATTCTCCACTGTGAACTGTTCAGTCGAGAGAACGGATATTCCCATGGAATCACCACGTACCGGCGACAGCTGGCCCCGCCACCCGGATCTCGACGGCAAGGTCGCTCTCGTCACCGGCGGATCGCGCGGCATCGGCGCGACGACGTGCCGGGCCCTGGCGGCCAACGGGGTGAAGGTCGCGGTCAACGGGCGGGACGAGACGGCGATCGAGGCCGTCGTCCGGTCCATCACCGAGGACGGCGGGCACGCCGTTCCTGCGCCGGGGGACGTGACCGAGCCGGACACGGCCGGGCGGCTCCGCGCCGTCATCGAGCGCGAGTTGGGCCCGGTCGACATCCTCGCCCCCTTCGCGGGCGGCCAGGGCCGGCCCGTACCGACCGCGCGGCTGACACCCGACGTGTGGAACGCCGCCATCGCGTCCGACCTGACATCGGTGTATCTGACGGTGTCCGCCTTCCTGCCGGCCATGATCGAACGGAGGTCGGGCACGGTGGTCATGATGTCCTCCACCGCCGGCCGCCACCCCGGCGGATCGAACGCCGCCTACGCCGCCGCGAAGGCCGGCGTGCTGATGTTCGCCCGGCATCTGGCCAACGAAGTCGGCCGCCACGGCGTACGGGTCAACTGCCTGGCGCCGTCGGCGGTACTCAACGAACGGATGCGACAGTCCATGTCCGACGAGCAGTTGACCGGCCTGGCCGGCATGTTCCCGCTCGGCCGGCTCGGGCGGCCCGAGGACGTCGCACAGGCGGTGCTCTACCTCGCCTCCGACGCCGCGTCCTGGGTCACCGGAGCCACGCTCGACCTGTCCGGCGGGCGGGTGATCGCATGACCATCGCCGCCGTCTCTCCTCCAGCACGACGACAGGCCCAGGGCGGGCCCCCACCGGGTGTGCTCGCCGTGGTGTTCACCGCGCTGTTCCTGGCCGGCCTGATCATCAGCACCCTGCTGGCCGACGGTCATCCGTTCCCCTCGCCGTTCGGCCGCACCGACGAGATCGTGGCCTACTTCCGCGACCACCACGGCGCCGTCCAGGCCTCCGGCGCCCTGCAGTTCGCGGCCGCGATCCCGCTCGCCGTCTATGCCGCGACCGTCTCCGCGCGACTGCACCGACTCGGCGTCCGCGCCCCGGGCGCGACCATCGCCCTGACCGGCGGCGTGCTCGCATCGGCCTTCCTGGCCTGCTGCGGACTGGTCACCTGGGCGCTCTCCCGGCCCGAGGTGCTCGACCAGCCCGCGCTCGTCCGGGCGCTGCAGTACCTGGCCTTCGCCACCGGCGGGCCCGGGCACGTGGTGCCGCTCGGTCTGCTCGTCGCCGGGATCGCCGTACCCGGTCTCCTCGCCCGCCTGCTGCCGCGCCGGCTGGCACTGGCCGGTCTGGTCGTGGCCGCCGTCGCCGAACTGGCCGCCCTCACCCTGCTGGTCGACGGCGCGGCCGTGCTGCTGCCGATTGCCCGCTTCACCGGCCTGGCCTGGCTGATCGCCGCCGGGTTCCTGCTGCCCCGGCAGCGTGTGCGGACGGAGGGACGACATGACCGCGAGGGATGAGACGACCACGGACCAGGCCACGGACCAGGCCGCAAACCAGGCCACGGACCAGGTCACGGCCACGGCCGCCGGTCGGGCCAGGAAACTGCTGGTCTTCGGTGCCACCGGAGGCACCGGCGTACAACTCCTGGCGCAGGCCCTGGCCGCGGGCCACGCCGTCACCGCGGTCGTCCGTGACCCCGGCCGCGTCCCCGCCCCCGCCTCCCGGAAGGCCGACGGGCCACTGACCGTCCTGCGCGGTGACGTCCTCGACGCGGCGGGCTGGCGTTCGGCCCTCGCCGGACACGATGCCGTCCTGTCCTGCCTCGGCAGCACCGACCGCCGGCGCCCCACGACGGTCTACTCGCAGGGCACCCTGAACATCCTCGCCGCCATGCACGAAGCCGGGGTGAGCCGCCTGCTCTGTCTGTCCTCCGCCGGTCTGGAGACCGACCCCGGCATCCCGCTCGCCCAGCGGCTGGTCACCAGGCTGGTGATCCAGCGGCTCTACCGCCACGGCTACGCCGACATGGCCCGGATGGAGGCCGTGGTCAGGACCGACGACACCGCGTGGACGGTCGTCCGGCCGCCGATGCTCACCGACGGACCGCTCACCCGCCGCTACCGGACGGCGGAGAACGCCCATCTGACCGCCGCCACCTCGCTCTCCCGCGCCGACCTCGCCCACTACCTGCTCACCGGTGTGGGCGACCGGCGCACCCACCGGGCGGTCGTCGAAGTCTCCTACTGAGGCCTCCGGTCCCGAACTGCCGGACCGCGGACCGGACCGCCGCCCCGACCGGTCCCGGGGCCGGCGGGTGCGCGGCGCACAGGAAAGCCCGGCTACGGGTGCGGGCGGGTGCGCTGGGCCGGGAAGCGGGGCGGGGCCTCGGGGGTGCGGCGGGCGATGTCGGCGAGGGCGGCGAAGATGACGTCGCCGATCAGGACCGGTTCGCGCGCGTCGCGGGTGTCGTCCGGGGTGGTCGGTGGGCGCTCGTCTCGAAGCTGGCGAGTTGGCATGGCTCTTCCTGCCGACGGGGTGGCCATGGCAGTTCTGCCCGTGCGGGGGAAGCGGGACACCCCGATCGGGTGCGAATCGGCTGGAAACGTCGTATCCGGGGCCGAAACGCGCCGCACGGCACGGCACTTACCGGAAACAGATACGGGCAGGGGGTATTCTCCGGCCCGTGACGGCGGACGGGCACGGGAGCGGACGGCCGAGCGGACGGCCGAGCGGACGGCCGAGCGGCGGGGCGATGGCCCGGCTGCTGGTGCTCGGCGCGCTCCTGGCCGGGCTGTTCCTGATGCACGGCTCCCCCACCTCGGCGGGCGGCTGCCACGAACCCGGGGCAGCGGCGGTCGCGATGGCGGCGGCCGGCCCGCACCACGACGCCCCCGCCCTGGACGGCCACCGGGCGCGCGGCAGTGATCCGCAGGCCGTCTCCTGCGTGTCCACCCGGGACCGGGACGGCGCCGGGCTGCCCGCCGCCGCGCCGCTCGCCGCCGGGGCGTTCGCCCCGCTGCTCGCCGTCCGGGTCGCCGCCGACCCGCGCGGGCGGCGGACCGGCGGCCCACGGGCACCACCCGCCGCCGGGCGGCGGCTGCTCCTCCGGGTGTGCGTCGCACGGACCTGACCGGGCCCGCGCCGGGCTCCACCGCCGAACGCGGGGAGGCCGGGCGCGCCGCGTCCTGCCCGTACCCACCGGAAGACACCGACCGACATGACTCCCACCCCCCGTCACCGCACCCGCACCCTCGCTCTCACCGCCGGCGCCGCCGTCCTCGCGGCCGCCCTGACCGCCTGCGGCTCCGCCGGAACGGGCGGGGCGAACGGGATGAGCGGGATGGACCACGGCGCGAGCACCGCCACGCCGGCCGCCTCCCCCAGCGGCGGCCATCAGGGCCACCAGCCGCCCGGCGCCGACTCGGCCACCGCGGCCGGGACCACCGCCACACCCGGCTCCGCGAACGCCCCCGGTCTCGCCGCCGAGCAGAACGGCTACCGCCTCGACCCCGCCACCGGGACACTCCCCGCCGGCACACCCACCGAGTACCGGTTCACCGTCACCGGCCCGGACGGCAGCCCCGTCACCGCCTACCAGACCGACCAGACCATGCGGATGCACACCTACGCGATCCGCTCCGACCTGACCGGCTTCCAGCACCTGCACCCCGAGATGGCCGCCGACGGCACCTGGACGGCCCCGCTGACCGCACTCGCCCCCGGCGACTGGCGGGTCTACGCCTCGTTCATCCCGGACAGCGGCGCCGGAAAGGGCACCGGTCTGGTGCTCAGCCGCCCCGTGACCGTCCCCGGCGACGGCTCGGCGGCGGCCGCCGAGCCGCCCGCCACCACCGGCACCACCACCGGCACCGCGACCGTGGACGGCTACACCGTCGCCGTCGAGGGCACCCCCGTGGCCGGGCGGGCCGGCGAGCTGAAGGTCACCGTCAGCCGGGACGGCAAGCCGGTCACCGACCTCCAGCCGTACCTCGACACCTTCGCCCACCTGACCGCCTTCCACACCGGCGACCAGGCCTTCGCCCACCTCCACCCCGAGGCCGGGGCCGAGCCGGGCGGCACCGGCGGCCCGACCCTGGCGTTCCACGCCGAACTGCCCGCGGCCGGCGACTGGCGGCTGTTCCTGCAGTTCCGCACCGGTGGCACCCTGCACACCGCGGCGGTGACCCTCAAGGTCGTCGTCTGAGGCAGGCCTCGGGGCGTCGGGAGGCCGCCGCCTCGGCGGTGACCTCCCGACGGCGGTAGGCGAAGATGGAGCGGTGACCAGCCAGCCGATGCCGCCCCGCCCCGTTGCCGCCACCCGTCTGATCGCCACCGACCTGGACGGCACCCTGCTGTGCTCCGGCGGCACCGTCACCGAGCGCACCGCCGCCGCCCTCGCGGCGGCCGAGGCGGCCGGGATCCAGGTGGTGTTCGTCACCGGCCGCCCGCCGCGCTGGATGCAGCAGGTCAGCCCGCACATCGGCGGCCACGGGGTGGCGATCTGTTCGAACGGCGGCGCGGTGGTGGACGTCCGGCGCGGCGAGCTGCTGGAGTCCTTCCCGCTCTCCGCCGAGGACGCGCTCGCCGTCGTGGCGGCGCTGCGGGCCAAGCTGCCCGGCACCGCGTTCGCCTTCGAGTACCCGGCCGGGTTCGCCCGTGAGCCCGGCTACGAGGTGCGGATGTGGGGCCAGGACGAGAACCATCCGGTCGGCCCGGCGGAGGAGCTGCTGGGCACCGGCGGCCCGGTGCGCGGCCTGTTCAAGCTGCTCGCCAAGCACCCGGACCTCGACCCGGACAAGCTGCTCGGCGAGGCCCGGGAGGCGGCCGGGCACCTGGCGGAGATCACCCGCTCCGCCCCGATCCCGCTGCTGGAGATCAGCGCGCCCGGCGTCACCAAGGCCAGCACGCTGGCCCACTGGTGCGCCGGGCGCGGGATCGACCGGAGCGAGGTGGTGGCCTTCGGCGACATGCCGAACGACCTGGAGATGCTGGCCTGGGCCGGCACCGCGTACGCCGTCGCCAACGCGCACCCGCAGGTGCTGGCGGCGGTGCCGCTGCACACGGTGAGCAACGAGCAGGACGGCGTCGCGGCGGTGCTGGAACGGCTGCTGGGCCCCGAGGCGTAGCCCCAGGGCCCAGCAGCCGTTCCAGCCATCAAGTCCCTTAGCCGAAGCGGCCGTTGACGTAGTCCGAGGTCCGCTGGTCGCGCGGGCTGCCGAACAGCTGCCCGGTCGGCCCGGCCTCGACGATCCGGCCCGGAGTGTCGTGGGTGGCCAGGAAGAACGCGCAGGACTGCGAAACCCGCTGCGCCTGCTGCATGTTGTGGGTGACGATCACGATGGTGAGCCGCCCCCGCAGCTCGGCGATGGTCTCCTCGACCCGCCGGGTGGACGTCGGGTCGAGCGCCGAACACGGCTCGTCCATCAGCAGGATGTCCGGCGAGACCGCCAACGACCTTGCGATGCACAGACGTTGCTGCTGACCGCCGGAGAGCGCGCCGCCGGGGGTGTGCAGCCGGGTGGAGACCTCGTCCCAGAGCCCGGCCCGGCGCAGGCTGGACTCCACCAGGTGCTCGCGCTCGTCCTTGGAGACCTTGATCCCGGCCAGCTTCAGCCCGCTGGCGACGTTGTCCTGGATGGACATCGCCGGGAACGGGTTCGGCCGCTGGAACACCATCCCGATCCGGCGCCGCACCTCGGCGGGCCGCCGCCCGGGCCGGTACACGTCGTCGCCGTCCAGCAGCACCTCGCCGGCGAGCGCGGCGCCGCGCACCATCTCGTGCATCCGGTTGAGGATCCGCAGGTAGGTGGACTTGCCGCAACCGGACGGACCGATCAGCGCGGTGACCTCCCCGGCCGGCATGGCGAGCGAGACCCGCTCCAGCACCTTGTGCGAGCCGAACCAGGCGGAGACGTCCCTGGTCTCCAGCCCGGCCAGCCCCTCCTGGCCCGGGCCCGCCGACAGGTCGGCCGCCGGGACGGGCGGCAGGGTGAGGGTGGTCTCGGCGTCGCCGGCCCGGGCGTACCCGGCCCGGTCCACCGGGTGGGGCACGGCGCCCTGGTGCGGTCCGCCGGTCGGGTTCGGCGCGTCGGTCATCGGTGCGTCGGTCATCGGTACTTCCGTCATCGGTACGTCCGTCATCGGTACGGTCCTCCGGGCGCGCGTCAGTAGAGGTTGGGCAGCAGGGCGGCGGCGTTCTCGTACACGGCCCAGAGCAGCGCGCCGACGACCGGCGCGAGGCTCAGATAGGCGGCCGAGCGGTGCCAGCGCCGGGCCAGTACGGTGGCGGCCACCACCGCGCCGAGCAGGCCGAGCATCCACAGCTGCAGCGTGGCCAGCGCGCCCTTGTCCGCGGCCAGCGCCTTGTCGTACGGGACGGTGGCGGGCCGGCCGCCGGGGTTGACCTCGGGGTCGCCCTCCAGCCGGGCGCCGATCAGCACCGTGGAGCCGGGGATCCAGTTGGAGTCCCCGGTGACCAGCACCAGCCGGTTGCGGACCGGGTCGCTGATCGGGTGGTCGCCGTCGCCGTACACGTTGACGGTGTAGGTGAACCTGCCCTGGCCGGTGGTCGCCTCGATCTTGTCGCCGACCCGCAGCTTGGACAGCTCGGCGAACGGCGCCCCGAAGCTCGCCCCGCGGCCGAACACCACGGCCACGCCGGTCTGCCCGGGCAGCGCGGTGTCCCGGCGGTGGCCGGGACCGCGCATCAGGTCCCGGCCGGTGGTGCCCTCGACCACCACGGCCTGGTGCAGGCCGATCGCCGGGATGTCGAGCAGCGCCACCGGGTCCCCGTCGGCGGCGGCGCCGGTGGGGGCGACCGCCCGGGCCAGCTGGTCCCGGAAGGTCTTGTAGGCGGTGGACTGGAAGTGCCGCTCCTGGACGTGCGAGAGCGTGAAGAGGTACCCGACGAAGCCCGTCACCAGCACGGCGAGCAGGCTGACCGCCCAGGCCGCCTGGAGGAACCGCCGCCGCCCGGGCGTCACGGCGGCGGCCTCCGGCACGTCCGGCTTCGGCGCCGGGGCGGGAGCCGCCGCGGGCGCCGGGGCCGCCGCCGGTCGGGCGGGGGCGGCGGGCTTCTCCAGTGCCGGGGCCGTCATGACCGGCCGCCGGTGGCGTTGCGGCGGCGCAGCAGCCGGCGGCCGAGCAGCGGCGGCACGGCGACGACGGCGAGCAGTTCGAGCGCGGTGAGGGTGGTCAGCAGCCAGTCCTCGGGCCGCCCGTCCACGGCGACCACGTTCGCCTGGACCTCGGTGGCGACGCCGCCCCGGCCGCGGGCGACCACCTGGCCGGTCTGCGGGTCGACGACGTCCTCGGCCGTCGGGTCGCCCTCGCCCCCGGTGGCGGCCGCGTCACCGCCGGCGCCGGGCTGGCCGGCCGCGTCACCGGTGCCACCGGCTCCGGAGCCGGTACCGCCCGCGCCGGAGCCGGCGCCCGTGGTGCCGGGGGTCTTGCCGTTACCGGTACCGCCGGTACCGCCGGTACCGCCCGCGGCCGAACCGGAACCGCTGCCGCCCGTGGCCGAACCGCCCGAGCCGGACCCGTTGCCGACCGGCTTGCCGTTCTCCACGGTGCAGTTCAGCGGCGCGCCCGCCTTGTCGCACGGGCTGGGCTGCGGGGCGTTCTTGAGGACGGTCAGCTCACCGGCCGAGTTGAAGGTCGGGTTGGCGCAGTTGGAGAGGGTGTTGGGGTCGACCGGGCTGGCGTTGCCGGGGATGTGCTGGGTCTGCAGCAGCCCACCGCGGACCAGGCCGCGCGGGATCGGCGAGTAGCCGAGGCCGTCCGCCTCGCCCTGGCCCTCGCAGAGCACGTAGGAGAGGAAGCGGCTGAGCGCGCTGCCCTTCTCGTTGGTGAACTTCGGCAGCTTCTCCAGGCTGTTCTCGCGCGGGACGATCAGATAGCTATAGCTGGAGATCGGGTACGCGCGCGGGTCGTTCATGGTGTAGACGGCGTCGAGGTTCTGCTGCAGGTAGTTCGGGTCGTCCGGCGCGGTGTTGTCGTCCACGCCGCGGATCTTGGCGGCGGTGAGCGCGACGGCGACGTTGGAGGCGGTCGGCAGGGAGTAGTAACCGGCCGAGTTGAGCACCTTCACGACCGGCCAGTTGCTGCGCTTGGCGAAGGCGTACTCGTCGTAGCCGATGGTGCCGAGGCCGGACGGGGCCTTGATGTAGCCGGCGACGACGTCGGAGCCGTTCTGGGCGACCATGCGGCCGGACGGCGGGAAGAACTCGGTGTAGTCACCGCAGGGGACGCCGTTGATGCTGCGGCAGTACTCGTCCCACTGGGCCTGGTGCGTGTGGCTCATCCAGCGGGTGAACTGGGCGGTGGCGCCGGAGCCGTCGGAGCGGACCACGGGGGTGATCGGCGTGCTGGGCAGGGCCTTGCCGTAGTCCGCGGTGATCTTCGGGTCGTTCCAGTTGGTGATCTTGTTGGTGAAGATGTCCACGATGGTCTGCGGGGAGAGTCGCAGGTCGCGGACCTGCTTCCCGGCCACCACGAGGTTGTACATGAACGTCGTCCCACCGGCCGTGACCGGCACGTAGGAGTAGCCGTAGCGCGGGTTCTCGGTGCCGCCCGCGCCGCTGGCGTGCCCGGCCTCGCCGAGACCGTCGTCCCGCTTGCTGCGGAACGGCACGTCCGAGGCGGTGAAGTCGTCCTGGCCGTTGCTCCACTGGGTGCGGCCGGCCGCCGAGCCGATCGGGTTGAAGTTGATCTGGATGCCCTGCGGCGCGACGTCCTGGCGCCACTGGTCGATGGCCGGGCCGGCCCAGCTGGAGCCGTCCGCGTTGAGCGCGACCGCCGCGTACGCCGGGGTGCTCTGCCCCAGCAGCAGGGAGGCCGAGGCGAGCAGCAGGGACAGCAGCACGGCCAGCGTGCGGGCCACGGGTCGGCTTGCGGCCTCCCACGACATGGGGACTCCTCTGGTGCGGAGGGTGGTTGGGTGGGACATCAGTGCTCCCCGGCGGGTACGGTCGTGGCGGTACGGGCGGTGGCGGCGGTCGTGACGGTGACGGCGGGGACGGCGCGGGCCGCGGTCTCGGCGCGGCGGGCGCCGCGCTCGATCCGGCGCTTCTGACGTCGCGTCAACTGCCCGGGGCGCCGGCCGCCGAGCACCCGCGCGGTGACGAAGAGGATCAGCACCACGGCCATCAGGGTCAGCGCGGCGGCGAACGCCCGGGCGACCATCTCCGGGTAGGGCTGCTTGACGTAGTTCCAGATGTAGAGCGGCAGCGACACCTGGTGCTCGCTGAACGGGTTGCCGTTGAACTGCGAGGTGAAGCCGGAGGTCAGCAGCACCGGCGAGGTCTCACCGACGCCGCGCGCCATACCGAGCACCACGGCCGTGACCAGGCCGGGCCGGGCGGTGGGCAGCACCACGTTCCACACGGTGCGCCACTGGCTGCCCCCGAGCGCGTAGGACGCCTCGCGCAGCGTGCCCGGCACCAGTCGGATGACCACCTCGGCGGCGCGGGTGACGATCGGCATCATCATCACGGTGAGCGCGAGCGACGCGGCGAACCCGCTCTTCTCGAAGCCGAAGGTGAGGATCACGATGCCGAGGATGAAGAGCCCGGCGACGATCGACGGCAGCGCGGTCATCGCCTCGACCAGGGTCCGCACCGGGCGGGCCATCCGGCCGCCGACCTCGGACATGAAGACGGCCGCCGCGATCCCCAGCGGGACGGCGAACAGTGTGGCCAGGCCGAGCTGTTCGAGCGAGCCGACCACCGCGTTGAGCGCGCCGCCCGAGGTGATCGGGGAGAGCGCGGCGGTGTGGTCCATCGACTCGGTGAAGAAGTTGAGGTGCTTCGCCGCCTCCAGGCCGCGCAGCAGCACGTAGCCGATCTGGTCGGCGATCAGCGCCACCACCAGCAGGCCGGAGCTCCAGGCGACCACCGAGACCAGGCGCTCGCGCACCATCAGCGGCCCCCACTGCAACCGGCCGAGGGCGAAGTAGCCGACCAGAAAGAGCAGATACCAGCAGACCAGGAAACCGAGCGCGCCGCTGAACGGCAGGATCCGCTCGTACAGCATCCAGTCGAGCGCCAGCGAGCCGGCGAGGGAGCCGGCCAGCGTGAACACGTCCTCGCGGGTGATCCCGCCGAGCTTCACCCGCTTCTCCGGGCGGGGCGGCTCGGGCGCCGGGGGAGCACCGGCCGGCGCGGGCGCCGTGACGGGTGGCAGGTCGAGCGTGGTCATCGGGTCGTCCCTTCGCGGGCGGGCGTCAGCGGGAGGCGGGCGTCAGACAGTTGAGTCATCGTCAGTCCGCCGTGGCCGAGCCGGAGCGGGACCGGTTGATCACGAAGCCGGCCGCCAGGTTGACCAGCAGGGTGAGCGCGAAGAGCACCAGGCCCGCCGCCATCAGGGCGGAGAGCGAGAGGGTGTCCGACTCCCCGAAGCGCAGGGCGATCAGCGCGGAGATCGAGTTGGCACCGTTCTCCAGGATGTGCGTGATCGTCTTGAAGTTGGGCGAGATGATCAGCGCGACGGCGATGGTCTCGCCCATCGCGCGCCCGAAGCCGAGCATCACCGCGCCGATCACACCGCCCTTGCCGAACGGCAGCACCACCGTGCGCACCATCCCCCAGCGGGTGGAGCCCAGCGCGTAGGCGCCCTCCCGCTCGCCCTGCGGGGCCTGCGAGAAGACCTCACGGCTGAGCGAGGTGACGATCGGGATGATCATCAGGGAGACGACCACGCCCGCGATGAAGGTCGAGGAGGTGTACGAGGTCCCGATGTCGCCGGTGCGCACCTTGAGGAAGGGAATGGCGTCACCGAGGTGGTTGGCCATCCAGCGGACGAAGCCGATGATCCGGGGCTGGAGGAAGAAAAGCCCCCAGAGGCCGTAGACGATGCTGGGGATCGCCGCCATCAGGTCGACCAGCGAGACCAGCGTGGCCCGTAGCCGCTGCGGCGCGTACTCGGAGATGAAGACCGCCGCCGTGAGCGCCACCGGCACCGCGATGACGAGGGCGATCAGGGCGATCAGCAGACCGTTGGGCAGCACGGCGGCGATGCCGAAGTTGTGCGCCTGGGTCTGCCACTTCTGCTCGGTGAGGAAGGACCAGCCGACCTCGGTCAGCGCGTCCGAACCGCGCAGCAGCAGGAAGAACGCGATCAGCCCCATGATGGCGAAGACCGAGAGGCCGGCCGCGCGCAGCAGGCCGCGGAACACCCGGTCGCCGGGCGTGGCGGGGGCGGTGATGGTGCGGGGTACATCGGGGTCGGGCTGTCGGTCTGGTTGGCGTGGAGCCCCGGCGTAGGGTGCCGCGGGCTCGGCGGCGGCTGTCATGGTCTGCTCTCCGGCGCGCTCGGTACGGAAGTGCTCGGGTACAGGGAGATCCCGGAGGCGAGGCCCCCGGGAAGGGGACTCGGCGGGGCCAGGACGGCGGCCCCGCCGAGTCGATTGCCGCGGGAGCGTCAGGGCCTGCGGCGCAGCCGCGCCCAGCCGGAGCGCAGTCCGGCCGCGGCCTTCGCTCCGGCGGGGGTGCCACCGAAGAAGAGCGCCGCCGGGCCGCCGACCAGCAGCACCAGGCCCGCGATCAGCGCGATCGGCAGGAGCAGGCGGGCGGTACCGGCCCGGTCGGCCGCCGGGGTCCCGGCCGCCACCGGAGCGGCTGCCAGCGGGCCGCCGGACGGGCTCGGCGTGGCGCCGGGCTTGCCGCCGGGGGCCGCCGGGGTGCCGGCCGCCGGGGCGCCCGTGGTGCCGTCCGGGCCGAGGCCGCCGGCGGTTCCGCTGCCACCGGTGCCGCCTCCGCCGGAGGTCGTACCGGCACCGGTGCCACCGCCGGTGCCCGAGGTGTCGGTCGCCGAGGTGGTTCCGCCACCGGTACCGCCGGTGGCACCGCCGTCGGTGCCACCGGTCGTACCGCCGTCACCGCCGTTGGGCGGCGCGGGCGGGGCCACCTGGTTGCCGGGCAGCTTGCCGTCCTGGGCCTCGACGTGGTCGGCGGCTTCCTGCGCCTGCTGCCGCTGGGCGTTGGTCAGGCCGAGGAAGCCCGGTGCGAGCTTGCCGGGCTCGGTCCCGTAGACCTGGCCCGCGCCGCTCACCGTCTTGACGAACCGCGAGATCGCGGCCGCCTTGTCCTGCCCGACGCCGGCCGTGGGCACCATCGCGTACTGGACGGTGGTGAGCGGGTAGGCCTGTGCGTCCCGGAAGAACTCGGTCCCGGCCTGGCCGTACGGCAGCTCCTGGGTACCCGTGACCGCGTCGACGGGCATGTCCGCCACCGCGGCCTGGAAACTGGAGGTGGACGGCGACACGAAGGCTCCGGCCGGGTTCAGCAGTGCCGCCTCGGGCAGCGAGAAGGCCTTGGCCTGGCCCGCGTCCATGATGGCGAACAGGGTACGGACACCGCGTTCCATCGCCGGGCAGGCGTCGTGCCCACCAGTGCCGTTGAGATCGGGGTTCACACAGTTCGGCTGGTTCTGCAGAATCTTGCGAACCACCCCGAGCAGCCCGTCGGCACCGACCGGGTTCCACTCGTACTGCTTCCAGTGCTGCAGGCCCTCGGGCGCCTTCGGGTCGTCCACACCGGAGTCGTCCTGGCGCTGGAGCGCGTCGATCGGGTAGCCGGCGTACTTGGGCCGCAGGTAGAAGGTGTTGATGTGCATGCCCCACGGGTCGGCTTCACCGTTCAGGAACCGCGCGGCGTCCGGGTCCGCGCCGATCCACGAGGTCAGCTGGTAGGTGAGGTCCGTGGTGCTGCCGACGACGCTCGGCAGAAAGCGCCCACAGCTCGCCGGCCAGTGGATCCCGTTCTCGGCGGTCTCCGGATTGAGCTTCAGGAACTCCGGATCCTGGAAGACGCAGGCCGGGTTCCCGGACACCGAGGCGACCTTGGTGCCCGGTGAGGAGTACGACTGGGTGAGCAGCTTGGCCAGCAGTCTCGCGTTCAGCCGCAGGTCCCGGATCTGCCGCCCGGTCGTCTGGTCGTCGACGACGAACACCACCGAGGTTCCGGTGGTCGCGAGCGGCGCGTAGACGTAGGGCCGGGCCGGCGGACTCCGGTCCGGCCTGGCCGTCAGCGCGACGTCCGGCCCGGAGCCGCCGAGGAAGTCCCCGCGGGCCTGGGGCTCGCCGCCCGCCGGGGTGTACTGGATGGACATCGGGTTCTGGTCCAGGCAGAGACCGGTACGCCACTGCTGCATGGCGCGGTTGGCCATCTCCAGGCCCGCCGCCTTGAACGCCGACGCCGCGGCCTTGCAGTCACTCGGAGTGGGCGCGAACGACAGCGGCACGACGGCGCGGTGCTCCCACGCGCACATCTCGCCGATCATGAGATGGTCGTTGACGCCGCCGTCCCAGCCGTACGTGTTCTGCAGGAAGCCGTCGGTCGTGGTGTTGAAGTAGTAGTCGACGTCGCTCGAGTGGTCGTTGCAGTCCGCCTGTCCGTTGCGGGCGGCCCAGCCGTCGAGCGGGTCCCCACCGTAGTTCGGCTCGACCACCAGGGAGCAGGGGTGGGTCGCGTCGCAGCCGAGCGAGGGGCTCTGCTGGCCGGTCCAGACCTCGATGCTGGCCGCCCCGGAGCCGTCCGGCCCGGTCGGGGCGACGACCATGTTGGTGGGGAAGTCCGGCGTGGTGGTGCCCGGGGGCGGCGCCGGCTGCAGGAATCCCTTGGCCGGGTCCGCGTTGTAGACCGCGGTACCGTAACAGTCGGTGATCTTGGGGTCCTTGCCCCGGCACTGGTAGACGCGCACCGCGTAGGCGATCGAGCTGTTCGCCCGGGGCACCACCGTCACGGGCCTTCCCCCGACGATGTCGACCGTCGGCGTGAAGCCGCTCCAGGACACCTGGAGCACCTGGTTGCCGAGGTTGCTCGCCTGCGAGACGGTGACGCTGCCCTCGGGGCCGTACGTCTCGGTCGCGGGCAGCCACACCTTGGGGCCCTTCACCGTCAGGGAGGACGCGGCCTGCGCCTGCGGCAGTGCCCCGATCCCGATCGGCACCACCCCGAGCGCCGCCACCACTCCCCAGACGAGCGCGAGCGCCGGTAGCCTCCGGCGCCACCACCCGGGATGTCTCCGGTCGGGCAGGCGGATTCTCATGCTGGGCACCTCCGTGCGATCCCGCACCACCGTTACGCGGCGCGGAGGATGGATCAGGCTGCGAGCGGCCGGCGATTCCGGTACGCATCCATTCGGCCAGCCATAGATGGCCGGATTCGGTCGGCCTGATGTACGAGGGCCCAACGTGGTGACTCTGTAGCGGAGTTGGGAACTCCACAACGGGGGGCGGGCCCACACCGTCGCGCGGGCCCGCCGAACTGCCGTGAGGTGCGGGAGAGATCAGCTGCCGGCCGTGAAGGTCAGCGAGAGCGAACCGAGGGACTGGCCGCCCTTGAAGAAGGTGGTGTTGAGCTTGGAGTCCACGTACCGCGCGCCCTCCGCGTCCACCTGCAGGTCGGCGGCCGTCAGGGTCTGGGTGGCGCCCACCTTGGTGACCTGGGTGTCGCCGGCCGGGTCCAGCAGCGCCACCGGGGCGGTGCCGTCCACCGGCACACCGGTGAGCTGCCAGTTGTCGGCGCTGAACGCGAGCTGCTTGAAGACCGCGCTCTTGCCGGTGAAGACGTTGATGAAGAGCAGGCCGCCACCGAGCTGGATGTTGCCGTAGTAGGCGGGCAGGTTGACCTGACCACCAGTCACCGGGAAGGTCGTCGAGAAGCCCGAGGTGTTGTCGTAGGACGGAGTCGCCGAGGGAAGCGGGATGACCACCACACCGTTGAGAGCGGAGTCCTTCAGGAAGGTGGTGTTCTCGTGCACCACCACGCTGCCGGTCGGGGCCGTGGCCGCCGGGGCGGCGGCAGCCACACTGCTGGCACCGGTGACGGCGAGGACGACGACGGCACCGGTGGCGGCCAGGCGGGCGCGGGTACGGGACATGCTGAGCTCCTTGGAGAGTGAAGGTTGTGCTGGGTGGAACACCGGCCCGGAAGGCCGGCCGCCGGTTGCCCGGATCCCGTGAACACGCACCGGGGATCAGAGGGAAGCCGAAGTTCTTGGGGTCACCGGCGCCGCACTCGCGTGGTCACCGCTCGCGGGCCGGTCGCTAGATGGTGGAACCGCACGCGATGGCCGGCAGTGGCAGGAAGCCGTAACTCCTGATCGTGCTGGTGGCGTTCTTGCAGATCCAGCCGTTGACGGAGACCGAGAGGCCGCTGTCCACCGAGCTCGGCCGGCCGATCGGCGCTGCCCCGGCCTTCGGCGCGATCGGCGAGGGCCCGGTCGCGTCCCAGCTGTACCCGGCGGAGAGCCCGTTGAGCACACCCTCGGTGTCCTCGGTGCCCACGCCCACGATGTCGGTCGCCGGCGGCGTGACCGCGGGGTCGGCAGCGGCGGTGCCGGTGGCCGTCACCGTGATGGCGAGGGCCAGACCGGCGAGCAGCTTGACAGAGGTTCTACGCACTGTTGCCAGGGCTCCTTGGGAATCCGTACTCGGCGCCGGATCCGGCCCGGCGGCCGGGGGTTCAGCACCCCCGGCCGCCGGTTGGTGACGGATGGTCAGCTGGCGTTCTGGGTGGTGCTGCCGCACGCGGTGCCCGGCAGCGGCAGGAAGCCGTAGTTCTTGATGATGTTGGTGCCGTTCTTGCAGATCCAGCCGTTGCCGCTGGCCGGGCCGAAGATGGCGCGGAGCGCGGCGCCGTGGGCGTCGGTCGCCGTCCAGTCGCCCTGGCGAACCACGTTGTAGACCACGCGGCCGTACGCGGTGGAGGCGAAGGCGGGCGAGAGGGTGTTGGTGGCGGTGAGCGGCACGTTGCCGTCGGCGTTGCGGATGGTCAGGCTGCCGGGCGCGTCGGAACCACTGCTGTGGCCGCCGTAGACCTGGCCGATGTAGTGCGCGACCGAGTAGGGAACCAGCGAGGCCGGGTCGGTGAACGCGGCGTCGGTGCCCTCGTTCTCCTGCGGGCCGGTGGTGACGCAGCCGCCCAGGATCGGGTTGCCGATCGCGGTCAGGAAGAACGCGCGGGTGCCGGAGTTGGCCTGCGGCAGGTACGGCTTGATGGTGGTGCCGGCCGGCACCGACGGGACCAGCGCGTGCCAGTCGGTCGTGGTGCACTCGTAGATGCCCTTGAGCTGGGCGGTGGTGAGGTTGGCCGGGGCGTAGCCGGTGGCCGGGGCGGCCCAGGAGACCGCGTCCTTGGCGAAGGCCACGAACACGTCGGTGGTCGGGTCGCCGCCGGGGTTCGCCTTCGGGCCACGCGAGGAGCGGGCCACGTCGACCGGGCTGCTGACGGCGTTCAGCGCGTTGATGCCGGCGCCGGAGCCGTTCGGACGGGTGAAGCCGGAGACGCCGGCCCGCAGGTTGATGGTGGCGGAGCCGGTCGCGTCCCAGCTGTAGTAGCGCGGCGAGGTGGTGTCGCCGATGCTCGCCAGGTAGGCGTTGTAGTCGGTGGAGAACTGGTTCGACACGGCCTGGGTCGTGTCGGAGCCCACGCTCACGATGTCCGTGGCGGCCGGGGTGACCGTCGGGTCGGCAATGGCGGTGCCACTGGCGATCGTGGCGACCGAGGTCGCGAGAGCGGCGACGGCGAGCAGCTTGGCAGCGGTCTTGCGCATGTTCCTGTTCCTCCGGTGGGAGAGACGTACATCGCTGTACCCGGGCCCTGGTTGGGGGCCCGGGGCCGGTGACCGCGTCCGCGGCGGTCCGTCCGGCAGAGCTGATCCTGTCCGGCTCGGAGGTTCCGCCGGAAGGGTGGTCGACGACGGGCGGAGATTGTCGATACGTCGGTTCAGACAGGTTTAGCGACTGGTCAGCGCGGGCGTGGAGGGGCAGAAACACGCAGGTCGCAGGCCTGTGACGTTCTTCTCCAGGTGGCGGTTCGGGAGGCTGCCGGAAACCTGGGCTTCACCGGAACGGCGCGCACGGGGCAGCGGTAGCCACGGCGGGCGGACGTGCGGGGAGTGCCGGGCGGGCCGGGAGCGCGGGAACGCCGGAGCCGGGGCGGGCGGGAGGGCGCGAACGGGCCGACGGGGGAAGAAACGAACGGCCGGCAGGGGCGCGCAGCGTCACCAGGGCCAGCGGGTGTCACGGCCGGCCCGCCGCAGTTCCTGGCCGACCCAGTGGAGCCCGGCCAGGAAGCCGTCCACCCCGGCCTGGCACTGGTCGCGCCGCAGATAGCCGCGGGCGCTGCGGGCGATCGGGCCGGCCTCGCCCGCGCCCGGCCGGGTGCTGCGCACCGGCAGGTAGGCGGTCCACACCCAGAGCCGGGCCTCGGACTGTCCGACGGTGCACCGCAGCGCGGCCCGTTCGATGATCAGTTCTCTGACCGCGTCGGCGAGTTCGTCCTCGCTGCGGTAGGTGCGCACACCGACGCCCAGCTGCCGCCCGTTGGCGGCGCGCAGCGCCCAGCCGACGCACTGGCCGGCCGCGGGGACGGTCAGCAGTCTCGGACCACGCCGCTCAGCCCGCATCGGACGGTCTCAACGGGACTCTGATGTCGGTGAGTTCGTGACCGGGATGCTTGGCCAGCAGCGCCACGAACCGCCGGAAGGCGTTCTGGCAGGTCGCGTACCGCTCGTACGCACGGCTGGAACGCACCTCGGGGAGGGTGCGGGAGCCGGGGACGACCCAGATCCAGCCGATGCCGTCCCGGACATGGGTGATCCGGGCGACCAGCCCGTCCGCACCGGCCCGTAAGCCGTCGAAGCCGCGCTCGGCCTCACCGGCCGTCTCGTACGCGGCCGGGGTGATCGCCACCACCCGGCCGTTGGGCGCCTTCAACTGCCAGCGGTACCGGCCGTCCGGCGCCCGTTCGGTCCGGAACCCCCCGCGACCTGCCCCTGCTGCGGTGTGACCGCGACCTGACGCGTCCACTGCTCCCCCAGTCCGGTACCTCTCCGAGACGGGAGTAAAGCTATGTGTGCACACGAGGGCGCCGGAAGGGAGGGAAATGCACAACTTGCTCCGTTGGCCGGGAAGTTCTCTCTCGTTAAACTTTCACCGGGTGTACACCAACTGGACGCCGTCATCCCTTTCCGCGCACAGGGCGTTCGAAACCGGCCGGACACGCAGCGTCGAACGTTCAGAGCCGGGCGGTCCAGCACACCCTCGTGCCCTTGCCGTACGGGCCCGGCTCGTGCCACGCGTCGCCGCCGAGCACCTCCGCCCGCCGGGTCAGGTTGCGCAGGCCGCTGCGGCGCCCACCGGGCGGAATGCCGACGCCGTCGTCCGTCACGGTGAGCAGCACACCCGGCCGCCCGGCCCGGTCCAGCGACTCCGGGCCGCCGCCCATCGGGTGGCCCTCGTCGTCCAGGTGCACGGTCGCGTCGATCTCCACCCCGACCCGCGAGGCCCGCGCGTGCCGGGCCGTGTTGGAGAGCATTTCCCTTAGCGCCGCCAGGAGTTGACGCCCGGTATTCTCGCCGACCAGGCTCTCCACCGGCCCGGTGAAGGTCACCGACGGCTTGAACCCGAGCGCCGCCGCGGCCTGACTGCCCTCCCGCAGCACCCTGGTCCGCAGGGTGTCGGGGGCGTCGCCGTGGTTGTCGTGCTGCAGTGCGTAGATGGTGGTGCGGACCTCCTGGATGGTGGCGTCCAGCTCGTCCACGGCCTTGCCGATGCCGACCTTCACCTCGGGGACGAGGGCCCGCCGGGCGGCGCTCTCCAGCATCATCCCGGTAGCGAACAGCCGCTGGATCACCAGGTCGTGGAGGTCCCGGGCGATCCGGTCGCGGTCCTGGAAGACGGCCAGGCGCTGCTGGTCCCGCTGGCCCTCGGCGAGCCGCAGGGCGAGCGCGGCCTGTGAGGCGAAGGTCTCGGCGAGCTGCTTCTCCGAGTCGGTGAACGGCAGCGCGCCGCGCGAGCGCCACACGCAGAGCCCGCCCAGTACCCGGCCGGCCGCGACCATCGGCACCGCCATCGACGGGCCGAAGCTGCGCGCCAGGCGGATCACCACGGTCGGGTCGCTGGACATGTCGTCCAGGTAGACGCTCTCGCCCTGCAACAGCCGCGCGGCGAAGCTGTCCTGCGGCAGCAGCTCGCCCCGGACGAACTCGGCCGCCTCGCCCGAGGCGTGGGCCACCCGCATCTGGCCGTCCGCGGGCCCGCCGCTGGTGGGCAGCAGGATCATGCCGAGCGCCGCGTCCGCCAACTCCCGTACCTGCTCGGCCGCGACGGTCAGCGCCACCTCGGCCTCGTCGGTGGAGAGCAGCGCCGTGGTGACGGCGGCCGCGCCGGCGATCCAGCGCTCCCGCCGCCGGCCCTCCTCGTACAGCCGCGAGTTCTCGATCGCCACGCCGGCCGCGGCGGCGAGCGCGTGCACGACCTGCTCGTCCTCGGGGGTGAAGGCGCCGCCGCCCTTCTTCTCGGTGAGGTAGAGGTTGCCGAAGACCTCCTCCCGGATCCGGATCGGCTCCCCGAGGAAGGTCCTCATCGACGGGTGGTGCGGCGGGAAGCCGGACGAGCGCGGGTCGGTGGTGAGGTCGGTGAGGCGCAGCGGCTCGGGGCGGTCGATCAGCGCGCCCAGGATGCCCCGCCCGGCGGGCAGTTCGCCGATCTCGGTGGCGGTCTCGTCGTCCACCCCGACGTGGATGAAGTCGGCCAGTCCGTGTCCGCCCGGCGCGATCACCCCGAGCGCCGCGTACCTGGCGTCCACCAGTTCCGCCGCGCCGGTGGCGATCCGGTGCAGGGTGGCGTGCAGGTCCAGCCCGGACCCGACCGAGACCACCGCCTCCAGCAGCCGCTGCATCCGGTCGGTGACGGCCGCCGCCGACTGCAGGCGCTCCGCCACCTCGGTGACCAGCGTGTCCAGCCCGAGCGAGGAGATCTCGGGCACCCGGTGCGGCGCCGGATCGGACGGCGTCGGGCCGGGTGCGGCGGCGGAGAGGTCTGGCGTGGGGTCCATGAAGACGAGCGTAGTTTGTACGGTTTTCTGCCGAAGGACGGCACGGCCGCCCGGCATCAGTTTCCGACCGGCGCCCCGGCCCGGTCGGGGGCGGCAGGCCCGCTCCCCGGCGCGTCCACCAGCCCGTCCGCCTCCTGCTCCCGTTCCCACATCGCCCGCAGCCGGCCGCCCCGGTCCGCCACCAGGGCCGACCAGGTGCCGCGTTCGGCGACCCGTCCGGCGTCCAGCACCAGGACCTCGTCGACCGTGGTGTCGTCCAGGCCGGCCAGCCGGTGGGTGATCAGGACGGTGGTGCGGCCCGCGGTGGCGGCGAGCAGGTCGGCGGTGAGGGCGTCGGCGGTCGGCAGGTCCAGGTGCTCGGCGGGCTCGTCGAGGACCAGCACGGGGAAGTCGGCGAGCAGCGCGCGGGCGAGCGCGAGCCGCTGCCGCTGGCCGCCGGAGAGGCGGGCGCCGTGCTCGCCGACCATGGTGTCCAGACCGGCCGGGAGGGTGTCGGTCCAGTCCAGCAGGCGGGCGGCGGCGAGCGCCGCGCGCAGCTCGTCCTCGGTGGCCGCCGGCCGGGCCAGCCGGAGGTTCTCCCGCAGCGAGCTGTCGAAGACGTGGGCGTCCTGCGCGCAGAGCCCGATGACCCGCCGGACGTCGTCCCCGGCGAGCTCCCGGCTGTCCACGGCCGGTGGACGGCCGGCGGCGAGGGTGACCGTGCCCGCCGTCTGGTCCAGGAAGCGCAGCAGCGCCTGGGCCAGCGTGGTCTTGCCGGAGCCGGACGGGCCGACGACCGCGATCCGGCGCCCGGCGGCGAGATCGAGGTCCACCCCGGTGAGCGCGGATTCGGCCTGTCCGGGGTGCCGGACGGTCAGCCCGCGGACGGCGATCGGCAGCGGCTGCCCGGGCAGCGCCGCCGGGGCGGCGGGCTCGGCGACCACGGCCGGCGCGTCCAGCACCTCGCGCAGCCGCGCCGAGGCGGCCCGGCTGCGCTGGCGGGCCTGGACGGCGAGCGGCATGCCGGTGACGGCCTCGAAGGCGGCCAGCGGGGTGAGCACGACGACCGCCAGGCAGACCGGCGCCAGCGCGCCGGCCCGCACGCCCTGGACGCCGACGGCCGCGGCGGCGGCCACCGTCAGCCCGGTGAGCAGCGCGATCAGGCCGGTGCCGAGCGCCGTGGTGGCGGCCGACCGGGCGGCCAGCCCGGTCAGCGCGGAGTCGGCGGAGCGGACGGCGGCCAGCCGGCCGGGGAGCGCCCCGGCGACGGTCAGCTCGGCGGTGCCGGTGAAGGTGTCCACCACGGCGGTGGCCAGCCGCCCCCGGGCCGGCGCCTGCCGCCGCTCGGTGCCGGCCGACCAGCGGGCGGCCAGCGCGGGCACCACGGCCCCGGCCAGCAGCAGCCCCAGCCCGAGCACGACGCCGGCGGCGGGCAGGAACAGCCCGAGCGCGACGGCGGAGGCCAGCGAGACCACGGCCGCCACCGCCGCCGGCAGCCGCCAGCGCAGGTAGTGGTCCTGGACCGCGTCGACGTCCGCGACCAGCCGCGACAGCAGGTCCCCCCGGCGGAACGCGGGCAGCCCGGCCGGGGCGAGCACGGTGAGCCGCCGGTGGACGGCCGCCCGCAGCGTGCCGAGGGTCCGCAGGACGGCGTCGTGCGAGACCAGCCGCTCGGCGTAGCGGAAGACGCTCCGCCCGATGCCGAAGGCCCGGACCGAGGTGACGGCCATCATCAGGTAGAGGACGGGCGGCATCTCGGAGGCGCGGGAGATGAGGTACCCGGAGGTGGCCATCAGGGCGACCGCGCAGCCGAGGGCGAGCGAGCCGAGCAGGACGGAGAGCGCGAGCCGCGGCGTGGTGGCCTCGGCGGCGGGGTCGTCCTCGCCCGGGTCGGTGGCGGGCACCGGCCGGCCGTCGTGCGTGAGCCGGGGCGGGCGGGCGGGCGCGGCGGCCACCGGGGCGGGCCCGGCCAGCCGTACCCGCTCGTCCGCCACCGCCAGCAGCGCCGGGCGGTGGGCGACCAGCAGCACGGTCCGCGCCGGGTCCTCGGCCAGTGCCCGGACGGCGGCCACGACGGCCGCCTCCGACTCGCCGTCCAGGTTGGCGGTCGGCTCGTCGAGCAGCACCAGCGGCCGGTCGTCGGCGAGCAGCACCCGGGCGAGCGCCAGCCGCTGCCGCTGGCCGGCCGAGAGCCCGGCGCCGTCCTCGCCCAGCACGGTGGCGAGCCCCTGCGGCAGCCGGTCCACGAAGTCCAGCGCGTGCGCGGCGCGCAGCGCGGCCCGCAGTTCCGGTTCGTCCGCGTCCGGCCGGTACAGCCGCAGGTTGTCGGTGATGGTGCCGGCGAACAGGTGCGGGTGCTGCGGCACCCAGGCGATCTGCCGGCGCCAGCTCTCCGGCGCCAGCTCGGCCAGGTCGTACGTCCGCCCGTCGGCGGCGGTGATCCGGACGGTGCCGGTGTCCGGCGTGGTGAGGCCGAGCAGGACGGCGAGCAGGGTGCTCTTGCCGGCCCCGCTCGGGCCGGTGAGCGCGACCGTGCCGCCCGGGCGGAGGGTCAGCGAGGCGTCGTCGAGGGCGGGCCCGGTACGGCCGGGGAAGGTGACGGTGAGGTCTTCGGCCGTGACGACGGCACCGGCGAGGGCGGGTGCCGCCACCGTGCCCGCCGCCGGCAGCGGGGTCTCCAGCACCTGGAAGATCTCGTCCGCCGCCGTCAGCCCCTCCACGCTGGAGTGGTAGAGCGCGCCGACCTGGCGGATCGGGAAGTACACCTCGGGCGCGAGGATCAGGACCAGCAGCCCGGTCTCCAGGTCCAGCGTGCCGTCCACCAGCCGGAAGCCGATGGAGACCGCGACCAGCGCGACGGACAGCGTGGAGAGCAGTTCCAGCGCGAACGAGGAGATGAAGGCGATCCGCAGGGTCCGCAGGGTGGCCCGGCGGTAGTCGGCGGTGATCCGGGCGATGGTGGCGGCCTGGGCCCGGGCCCGGTTGAACACCTTGAGGGTGGGCAGCCCGGCGACCACGTCGAGGAAGTGGTGCGAGAGCCGGGAGAGGGTGTCCCACTGCCGGTCCATCCGGGACTGGGTGGCCATCCCGATCAGCACCATGAACAGCGGGATCAGCGGCAGCGTCCCGGCGATGATCGCGGCGGAGGCGAAGTCGGCGCCGACGATCCGCAGCAGCACGATCACCGGCACCACGACGGAGAGCGCCAGCTGCGGGAGGTAGCGGGCGAAGTAGTCGTCGAGCGCGTCGATGCCGCGGGTGGCGAGGGTGGTGAGTTCGCCGGTGCGCCGGCCCGCCAGGTAGGCCGGGCCGAGCGCGGTGGCGTGGTCGAGCAGCCGGCGGCGCAGGGTGGACTTCACCCGGGCGACGGACCGGTGCGCGGTGAGTTCGGTGAGCCAGCCGACCAGCCCGCGCCCGAGCGCGGTCAGCGCGAGCAGGACCAGCGGCGTGGTCAGCTCGCCGAGGGCCGCGCCCTGCTGGAACGCCCGGACGACGATCTCGGCGATCAGGCTCGCCTGGGCGACCACCAGGGCCGCGCCCGCCCCGCCGAGGACCACCGATCCGGCGAGGAAGGCACGGGTGGTGCGGGCGTACCCGAGGAGTCGGGGGTCGACCGGCTTCACGGGGTCAGGCCTTGTCGAGCGCGGCGGCCGGGTCGTGCCCGGGGATGTGCTGGACGCCGATCCGCTTGCGGAACACCCAGTACGTCCAGCCCTGGTAGAGCAGCACGAGCGGGGTGAAGACCGCGGCGACGATGGTCATCAGCTTCAGCGTGTACGGCGAGGACGAGGCGTTGGAGACGGTCAGGCTCCATTCGGTGTTGAGGGTGGACGGCATCACGTCCGGGAAGAGCGCCAGGAAGAGCATCGCGACGGCGGCCACCACGGTCGCCCCGGAGGCGATGAACGCCCAGCCCTCGCGGCCCAGCTGGTTGGCCACCAGGGCCGCCACCAGGGCCAGTACGGCGATCACCATGGCCACGAGGCTCCAGCCGTTGCCGCTGTCGGCCTGGGTCCAGACCAGGAAGGCCAGCGCCAGCACGGCCGTCACCAGGCCGGCCCGCAGCGCCATGACCCGCGCCCGCTCCCGGATGTCGCCGACCGTCTTGAGCGCGGCGAACACCGCGCCGTGGAACGTGAACAGCGACAGCGTCACCAGGCCCCCCAGGATGGCGTACGGGTTGAGCAGGTCCCAGAAGCCGCCAACGTAGTTCTTCTGCTGGTCGATGTCGACGCCGCGGACGATGTTGGCGAAGGCCACGCCCCAGAGGAAGGCCGGGATCAGCGAGGTCCAGAAGATGGCCTCCTCCCAGTTCCGCTGCCAGCGCTCCTCCGGGCGCTTGGCCCGGTACTCGAAGGCGACGCCGCGGACGATCAGGCAGACCAGGATGATCAGCAGCGGGATGTAGAAGCCGCTGAACAGCGTCGCGTACCAGTCGGGGAAGGCCGCGAAGGTGGCCCCGCCGGCGGTCAGCAGCCAGACCTCGTTGCCGTCCCAGACCGGGCCGATGGTGTTGATCAGTACCCGCCGCTCGGCACGGCCGCGGGCCAGCGGCTTGGTCAGGATGCCGATGCCGAAGTCGAAGCCCTCAAGGAAGAAGTAGCCGATCCACAGGACGGCGATGAGGATGAACCAGACGTCGTGGAGTTGCATTTCGGATCCTCAGTAGGCGAAGGCGAGCGGCTTGTCGGCGTCGTCCTCGGAGGACGGGCCGCGCAGCGTCGGGTCCTTGGCGGGCGGCTCCTCGGCGGTGACCGGGCCGGCCTTGGCGTACTTGACCAGCAGCCGCACCTCGACGACGGCGAGGATCGCGTACAGCAGGGTGAAGGTGGTCAGGGCGCCGATCTGGGTGCCGATGCCGACGTTCGGCGAGACGGCGCTCGCGGTGGTCATCAGCCCGAAGACGGCCCAGGGCTGGCGGCCCATCTCGGTGAAGATCCAGCCGAAGCTGTTGGCGATCAGCGGGAACCCCATGGTGAGGATGCCGATCCGCCAGCTCCACTTGGTGAGGAACGGCCCGAGCTCGCGCTTCGGGGTGAGCATCAGCCGGGGCACCTCGGTCTCGCCGGTGCGGAACTCCGGTGCCAGGAACCGCTTCTTCCGGGTGGTCCAGAGTCCGATCAGGCCGGCCATGAAGGAGGTCATCCCGAAGCCGATCATGAGGCGGAAGCCCCAGTACGTCACGAAGATGCTCGGGATGTAGTCCTTCGGGTCACCACCGTACTTGGCGGCCTCGGCCTGGGCGGTGTCGTTGATGCCCGGGACGGAGGAGCTGAAGTCGCTGTTGGCGAGGAAGGAGAGTATCCCCGGGATCTCCAGCTCGACCGAGTTGTGGCCCTTGCTGACGTCACCGACCGCGAAGACCGAGAACGGCGCGGGCGCCTGGGTGTCCCAGAGGGCCTCGGCGGCGGCCATCTTCATCGGCTGCTGGCGGAACATGACCTTGGCCAGCGAGTCGCCGCTGAGCGCGGTGCCCAGACCGAAGATCACCGCGAGGACCAGGCCGAGCCGCAGCGAGGTCCGCATCACGGCGGTCTTCTTGGGGTCGGCCGTCTCCGGCTTGCGCTTGGCCTTCCAGAGGTGGAAGGAGGCGATGCCGACCATGAAGGCCGCGCCGGTGAGGAAGGCCGCGGTCAGGGTGTGCAGCACGACGGTGACGGTGGTGTCCTGGAACAGCACCCGCGCTATGTCGGTGAGCTGCGCCTTGCCGGTCACCGGGTCGATCGAGTAGCCGACCGGGTGCTGCATCCACGAGTTGGCGGCCAGGATGAAGTAGGCCGAGAGCACGGTGCCGAGTGCGACCATCCACATGCAGGCGCAGTGCAGCTTCTTCGGCAGCTTGTCCCAGCCGAAGATCCAGAGCCCGATGAAGGTGGACTCGAAGAAGAAGGCGATCAGCGCCTCCATCGCGAGCGGGGCACCGAAGACATCACCCACGAACCGGGAGTAGTCCGACCAGTTCATGCCGAACTGGAACTCCTGGACGATGCCGGTGACCACGCCCATCGCGATGTTGATCAGGAAAAGCTTCCCCCAGAACTTGGTGGCGTGGAAGTACTTCTCCTTGTTCGTCCGCACCCAGGCGGTCTCCAGCCCGGCCACGATGGCGGCCAGGCTGATGGTGAGCGGGACGAAGAGGAAGTGGTAGACGGTGGTGATGCCGAATTGCCATCGCGCGATGGTCTCGTGAGCGATTGCCAGTTCCACGTCGCCCTCTCTCCAACTGACCCTGTCATAGGGCACATTCAGGACAAACTTCATCTATAGCTGTAGACCGCTGCCCAACCGCGCAAGCTTGTCCGCTTGTGAACGTGAACACGTTCACAAGGGAAGTATCCACGATGCTTACGAGCGGCCCGCAGGCGGGGTGGGGGTTGACCAGCGATGTTGTGCGCACAGTCTGCGGACCCGCCCGGCGCCGCCACAACAAGCGGGCCGGGCGCGCACCGCGGCAATCTTGGCCGATCCGTCGCTTGACAGACGGGGCCGGGCGCGGGCCGATCGGCAGGATCCGGCCGGCAACGAGTTCTGCGTCAGGTAGCCGCGCCGCCGGCCGCCCGGAAAGGTACCCCCACGCTGTTCGGCGGTCCCTCGCTGCTGCGAGGGCCCGCCGGGCTCGGGCTACGTGGCGTAGCCGAGCTCCTTCCGTACGGCGGGGGTGCAGTCGGGGCAGGCGAGGACGAGCCAGCCGGGGCCGCTGACGGCCTCGATGTGGCCGACGACGGTGACGCCGGGGCGGCGCCGGTGGCAGTGCGAGCAGAACTCTTCGGGGGTCTCGTCCGGCGTGCTGTCCGTCACCGGGCCACCGCCCCGACGGTGAGGCTGTCGAGCCAGTGGGAGGGGTCGGGCAGGTCGAGCGCGGCGGCGAACGCCTCGGCCCGGCGCCTGCGTTGGCGGGCCACCTCGGCGAGCCAGGTGTCGAGGTCGGTGCAGATGAAGCTCGCGACCTCGGGCCCGCGCCGGGGCTTCGGGGCGAGGAAGGCACAGGCCGAGCGGAGGGCCGAGGGCTTCGCCCGTCGGCCGGTGCCGGGGGCGAGGAACGCCCGGAGGGGTTCGAAGAGGGTCGCGATAAGCTCGCGCATGTCGTCAGCTCCGTTGCAGCTGGTGGCATCGGCCTCGGACCGTTCCCGCGATCCGAGGCCACTTACGTCTTCGACGGTACCTAACCCTATCCCCGCCTGTCCATACCTATACCCGGATGCCCGGGCCTATGAGGGGAAGGCATCCCCTGTGTACGGTCATGCCGTGATCGAGTTCGACCCCACCCAGCCGAAGTGGCAGCAGATCGCGGAGCTCCTGCGAGCGCGCATCGCGAGCGGCGAGTACCCGCCGCGCCACCTGATCTCCGAAGTGCAACTGGAGAGCGAGCTGGGCGTGAACCGGAAGACTGTCCGCAAGGCGACGGACGCCCTGCGGACAGAGGGCCTGATCACGACGACGCCCGGGATGGGCTCCTTCGTCACCGACCGCAGCGCGTAACGTCCGCCCTCTTCAGGCAGCCCGTTGACCGTGGACGAGAAGCGGGAAGCGGTAGGGGACGGTGGCGAGAGCCTCCTGCACGCGGGCGGCCTGGGCGGGGCTCATCACGCCGGGCAGCTCGCACGGGTCGACGAACCGGGCGCCCAGCAGACCGCTCCGGTTCCGGGGCGGCACGGCGATGCGAGTGGCTTCCCGGTCCGCGACGGTGCCGCCGTCGAAGACCAGGTTGAGACGTTCCAGGTAGCGGTCGGCGGGGGTGAAGTCCACCGCGACGAGATGGGTGACGCGGCGGTGGAGGCCGGTCTCCGCCCGGAGGTGCCGGGCAGCGGCCTCGTGCGGGGGCTCATCGGGGCGGGCACTGCCGCCGGGGAGGATCAGGCCGTCCATGAAGTCCGGGTCGATGAGCAGGACGTGGCCTCGCCGGTTCCGCAGGAGCACGAGGCAGCCGAGCCGGCAGACCGGGGGCTTGGCCGACAACCGGGGATCGCGCACCGAGGTGGCCACCTTCCCGCCTCGGCCGACGGAGGAGTTCAGCCTTCGACGGCTTGCCGCTCATACCGCAGGCCCTTTCGCAGCAGGTCCGCGATCCGGACGATCTGGGCAGTTCGGGCCGACCCGAGGTTGATCAGATAGGCCCCGGTCAACCGCCCGTAGTCCCAGTCCACCTCGACAGAAGGCAGCTTGGCGTCACCGAGTGCCAGGACAGCGACCAGGTCCTCAACGGCAACGGCGGCCTCCCGCCGGTACTCGGCGGTCGCCCGGTTGAGCATGGTCCCCATCACGCCACCACCCGGTGCGACTCGAACCCCCCCAGGGCTTCTCGGCAACGCTGAAGGACGAGAGCCCGCACAACGCCCCGTCGGAGCCACGCAGCCACTCCCCCGTCAGCTCGTTCCGCACCCGGTAGAGCCGGGCCTCACGATCCCAACGCACGCCGTAGCCGTGGAGCTTGGCGATCGACGGAGCGGCCTCGGTTTCGTGGACCCGTGGCACTTCGCTTCCCGCTCTCTCCGGCTCGCCGACCGACCTGATGGCCTCCATGGCGAACCACCCCTTCCTCAAGCATCAATCAGACAAACAGACTTGGAACGGACCTGGAGCACCGAGTCACCCTTGCTGGCCACACTCACGACCACTCCTCTCCGTAGCCGTTCCACTACCAGGATCGGTAGACGGGGCTACGCTCGGAAGGCTTCCTACTGGACACTTCGGACTGGTGGGACTCAGAATCGAAAAGTTGAGCAATCATGCGCCGCACTGGCATTGACCCTTCGTCATCGCCAGCGGCAGCTTTCGGGGTGCAACTACGCAGGTCACGGGAGGCCAAGAAGCTCACGCAGGTTGCATTCGCGGAGCTGATCAAGTTCAGCGACAGTTGGGTGAGTTGCATCGAAAGAGCGACAAGGAGTCCCACCTACGCCTTTGCCACCAGGGCCGACGATGTCCTTGAGACGGGTGGAACGCTTGAGCTGATGTGGTGGAACCTCAAGCACACAGCCTTGCTTGAGGGGTTCCCCGAGTACGCGGCTCATGAGCAGAAGGCCGCAGAGATCAGACTCTTTGAGTCCACCATCGTGCCCGGTCTTCTCCAGACTCCGGCCTACGCTGCCGCGCTCGCGACCGCAGCTGTCCAACGCGGCAGCATCATCCAGGACCAAGCTGATGAACGTATCGACTTTCTGATGACGCGACAACGTCTGCTGGAACGGGCTCCGGCACCGCTCTACCACGCGATCTTGGATGAAAGCTGCCTGCGGCGGCCCATCGGTGGGATTGCCATCATGATGCGGCAACTCCAGCATCTGGAGGACATGGCGAGCCGACCGAACCTGATCATTCAGGTCGCCCCTTATTCCCTGGCCGAGCACGCCCCGTTTCGAACATCGATGACTCTGTTGACTCTCGCCGACCGTGCGGTGCTCGGCTACTCCGAATCACTTGAGCAAGGCTATGTCTCTCGTACTACCGACACGGTCCGGACGTGGGAAAGGACTTACCATCAACTAGTGGTCGAGGCGCTGTCGCAGGCTGCATCACTGGCAATGATCCGCAAGGCACGAGAGGAACTCCACCCATGACTGACGCCGCCATCTCTGTAGACCTGTCCAACGCTTCCTGGTTCAAGTCCACGCACAGCGACAACGGCGGGACGTGTGTGGAGGTGTCGCCCGACTTCCCCAGCGTCGTCCCCGTCCGTGACTCAAAGGACCCTGAGGGACCAGCTCTCGTGTTCCCGGCCCGTGCCTGGCGGTCGTTCGTCACCGCCGTGCAGGCCGGCGAGTTCGACACTGTCTGACGCTGTGCACCGAGACAGAGACCCCACCACCTGGCCCTGGTGGCTGGGGTCTCTTGCTGTCTCACGCCGAACACGCGGCGCGGCGAACTGGTTTACCCTGCCACCCGCCGATGGCATGGGAAGAAGGAGCCCGAAGCGGCAGGCTCATCGAAGACGTCAAGGATGCTTCTCCACACCGTAGTTCCTACGATCGACTGGGGCCCTGGCGCAGTCGCCCCACGCAATGATCAGGCACATCTCGAAGGAGTACGGCCGTGCAAGGACACCAGCAGGAGACGTGGCGGAAGAGCAGCTACAGCAACAACGACGGCGGCGCCTGCATCGAGGTGGACGACACCCACCCGGGCCGGGTCCGGGACAGCAAGGACCCCGACGGACCCCGGCTGCACTTCTCGCCGACGGCCTGGCAGACCTTCGTCACCGCCGTCCGCACCGGTGAGTTCGGCACCCTCTGATCATCTCTTTTCCCAGGGAAGGCAGCACCTTCGGCCCTCCCAACGACCGGAACCCGCGCGATGGAGCGCCGGGCGAGCAGCACCTGCTCGCCCGGCGCCGAAACGCCTATCCCGCAAGGGGTAGAAACCCAACGCTCTGGTGGAGAGAACCTCGCCGGTGCCCGTGCAAGCCTTAGGAGTTGATGAACAGATGATCTGTTCCAACACTGTCCGGGCGGCCGGTCCGAAGTCGGTGTGGGGCCGGTTGATCGCGGAAACCAGGGCCGAACTCCTCCTGGCCGGATACACCGATTACTTCGTCTGGTTGGAACAACCGGCCCTGCGCCGGAAGGCCGTGGCCGGTTACCGTGTGCGATTCCTGCTGGGGTATCCCCAGTCGGATACCGCTCGGACATGCCGAGGACCGCTGGTCCCGAGGGCGAGACATCCGGTAAGAAGCACAGCATGGTCAAGTGTGGCCACGAGAAATACCAGAGGAGTAGGAAGTCGGAGGGGCCGACTTCCCCCTCCTCTGCCGCCCCTATTCATTGATCAGACGCATCTCGAAGGAGTACGGCCGTGCGAGGACACCAGCAGGAGACGTGGCGGAAGAGCAGCTACAGCAACAACGACGGCGGCGCCTGCATCGAGGTGGACGACACCCACCCGGGCCGGGTCCGGGACAGCAAGGACCCCGGCGGACCCCGGCTGCACTTCTCGCCGGCAGGCTGGCAGACCTTCGTCACCGCCGTCCGCACCGGCGAGTTCGACACCCTCTGATCACCCTTCCCGCAACGCCGGGCGAGCGCGCGACGCTCGCCCCGCGCCGTGGGAACTCCCCTCGCCGTAACGGGGAGTAGCAGGGATCAGTTGCCGTACGGGCGGGTGATGATCTCCATGCCGTGGCCGACCGGGTCGAGGAAGTACAGGCCCCGGCCGCCGTGGTGGTGGTTGATCTCGCCGGGCTGCTTCAGGTGCGGGTCGGCGTAGTAGGTGAGGCCGTCCGCCTTGATCCGGGCGAAGGCGGCGTCGAACTCCTCGTCCGAGATGAGGAACGCGTAGTGCTGCGCGACGATCGACTCGGCCGGGACGGTCGCGAAGTCGAGGGTGACGCCGTTCTCGGTGGCCACCGGGATGAACGGCCCCCACTCGGCGCCGACCTCAAGGCCGAGGATCTTCGCCAGGAACTCGGCGGACTCCCGCTTGTCCCGGGCGTGAACGATGGTGTGATTCAACTGAACTGCCATGCGGAATGCCTCCATCAAGGCACTCACGGGCTACCTCCATGCCTCACCCAGCCGGTGACCGACACGCGATGCCGTACCTCCGATCCTAGGCCTCGATCCGCCGACGGGCCAGCTCCCGGAGGTCGTCGGGAAGTGCTTCGGCGGTCAACAGGTCCGGCAGCAGGCCGGGTTCGAGGGTGAAGGCGCGGAAGGCGAGAGCGATCGTCACCCCGTGTGCGGGGCGGTGGACGATCTCCACCCGGTCGCCGCCGTGGAGGTCACCGGGCGTGACCACGCGGAGGTAGGCGCCGGGCACCGCGGCCCGGGTGAAGCGCTTGATCCAGCCGTCGCGCTCCAGCCAGCCCTGGAAGGTGCCGCACGGCACCCGCGGGCAGGACACCTCCAGGACGACGTCGGGTCCGATCCGCCAGCGCTCACCGATCAGGGCGCCGTTGACGTCCAGACCGGCGGTGGTGAGGTTCTCGCCGAAGACGCCGTTGCCCAGCGGGCGGCCCAACTCGGCCTCCCAGCCGTCGAGATCCTCGCGGGCGTAGGCGTAGACGGCCTGGTCGTCGCCGCCGTGGTGTTTGACGTCGAAGACCTGGTCACCGGCCAGACCCACCCGGCCGGTGCCCTTCGGGCCGGGGGCGGAGACGGCCACCGGGCCGTCCACCGGCCGCTTGTCGATCCCCGTCGCGCCGACGCCGCTCTTCCACGGGTTCTGCCGGGGCCTGCCCACATTGACCGATAGCACCTTCATAGCCTTCGACGGTACGGCCTGACCCGTACGTCCGGCGAGCGGTTTCCGGTCCGTGCCAGACTTCCACCCCATGCGGACGATCATCGAGTCGATGGCCGGGCGGCTGGCCGGGGTACCGGGTGTGGTCGGCGTCCTGCTGGGTGGCAGCCGGGCCCGTGGGGAGCACCGGCCGGAGTCGGACTGGGACCTCGGCGTCTACTACCGCGGCGAACCCGACCTCGGCGCTCTGCGGGCCCTGGCCGGCCCGGGCGTCGAGGTGGCCGGGCCGGGCGGCTGGGGGCCGTGGGTCAACGGCGGCGCCTGGCTGGAGGTGGACGGCGTGGCGGTGGACTGGATCCTGCGCGATCTGGACCGGGTCGAGCGGGTCTGGTCGGACTGCCGCGAGGGCCGCTACGAGGTGGGCGTACAGGCGGGGCACCCGCTCGGCTTCTGGTCGCCCTGCTACCCGGGCGAGCTGGCACTCGGACGGGTACTGGCCGATCCGACCGGCGAGTTGGCCAGAGCCAGGGCCACCATGGCGGAGTACCCGGAGCCACTGCGGGCGGCGCTGACGGCGGCCGTCTGGGAGGCGGAGTTCCTGGTCGTCTCGGCCGCCAAGGGGGCCGCCCGGGCCGACACGCTGTACGTCTCGCTCTGCCTCTCCCGGGCCGTCGGCATCCTGGTCCAGGCGCTGCACGCCGACGCCCGCCGCTGGTGCCTGAACGAGAAGGGCGCGCTGGCCGTCGCCACGGCCCTCCCCGGCGCCCCGCCCGGCTTCGGGCCCCGTGCCCACCAGCTGCTCGCGGCTCCGGGCGCCGGCCCCGAGGAGCTGACCGCCACCGTCGCCGGGGCCCGCACCCTGGTCGCGGACACCGTCGCCGCCCTGCGGGCCCGGGAGACGCCTCAGGCCCGGGAGACGGCTCAGGACCAGGAGACGCCTCAGGCCCGGCCGAGGAGCTGACTGCCGGGGGTGGAGGCGGCGCGGGCGGTGAAGAACTCGGTGAAGCCGCGGAGGAACTCCTCCTCGGTGATGCGGCCGTCCCCGTCCACGTCCAACTGGCGGAATCCGTGCGAGAGTTCGGCCGGGTGGACGCGGTGGCCGCCGAACACGGCACGGTACTCGTCGGCGTCCAGGTAGCCGCTGCCGTCGGTGTCGGCGGCGGTGAAGACGGCACGCAGCGCGGGGAGCAGCCCGCCTTCGAGGTAGCCGGGATCGCGGTCGCAGCCGGCGAGGGTGGCGGCGACGAACTCGTCCTTGCTGACCCGGCCGTCGCCGTTGGCGTCCATGGCCGCGCGGAGCTGCTCCCACCAGGCGTCGAAGGCGGCGTACACCGCGGCCTCCGCCGCCTCGGTGAGCTCCAGCTGCCAGCAGACGTTGTGCGCCATGGCCTGGAGGTCGCGGGCGGTGACGAAGCCGTCGCCGGTCTGGTCGAGGACTTCGCGGAAGAACTGGTCCAGCCGGGGCCGGCGGGCGTCCCGCCGGGGCGGACGACCGCGCTGGGCGGGGATCCGCGGCCCCTGGGTACGGTACCGGCGGCGGTCGGGCAGCCGGGTCATCAGCGCACGGCCGCCCCGGTGCAGCAGCCAGGAGAGGGCGGCCGCGCGGCGGGTGCGGACCAGACCGAAGCGCTCGCGGTAGGCGGGCGGCAGGTCGGCGACGGTCAGGCTGGTGAGCACCGCGGCCACCACCGCCCGCAGCACCTTCCAGCCGGCCGCCCCGAGGAACCGCAGCCGGCGCGGACGGGGCGCCTCGCGCAGGATGTCGTACAGCAGGTAGCGCACCGACTCGCCGAACTCCAGTTGCTCGCGCACCATCCGGTCGACGTATCCGGGCAGTTCGGCGGCGGTGGCCGGCAGCGCGTCGGCCGGGAGGCCGAAGGCCTTGACGACCTCCCCGAACTCCTCGTACGCCCGCTGGAGTTCGCCCGCCGGGTACGGGTCGCCGCTCAACTCGCGCATGGTGACGACGGCTTCGAAGAGGGTGAGAAGCACCCAGGCCCGGGTGTCCTGGTCCTCGGCGTCGTACCGGCGGCCGTCCGGGGCGGTACCGCGGATCCGCCGGTGGGCGCGGTCGAGGCGCTCGATCTCGCGGCGCAGGCTCTCCGCGTCGGCGTAGAAGAGCCGTTGGCCGCTGCCCATGGTGTGCTCGATCCGCCGCCAGGGGTGGGCGCGGTAGGTGGAGTGCTCGGCCATGCCGGCGCCGACCACGGGGTGGGACGCCTGCAGGACCAGCAGCCGCCACGCGACGAGGATGATCCGCCACTCGCTGAGGTCGCGCCGGAAGGACGCGTCGGGCCTGGCCATCTCGGTACCCCCGGGGTGCTGCGGATCTTCCTCGTCGCGGGCGGTCTTCCCTTCGGTCCCGGCAGGAAACTCCCATGGGATTAAAGGTATTTACAGACGAACACCCGTTCCGGGTCACCGCCGGGCGAGCGCCCCCAGCTCCGCCAGGTCGTCCGCCCCGAACCGCAGCGACGCCGCCGCGACGTTCTCCTCCAGGTGGGCGGGCGAGGAGGTGCCGGGGATGGCCAGGATCGCCGGGGAGACGGCGAGCAGCCAGGCCAGCATGACCTGGGCGGGCGTGGCCCCGTGGCGCTCGGCGACCCGCCGGAGCCCCGGATCGGCGGGCACCCCGGAGCCGCCGAGCGGGAAGAAGGGCACGAAGGCGATGCCCCGTTCCGCGCAGGCGGCCAGCAGGGCCGCGTCCTCCGCGCTGTGCTCCAGCACGCTGAAACGGTTCTGCACGGCCACCACCGGAGCGATCTCCAGCGCCTCGGCGAGGTGGTCCGCGCGGACGTTGCTGAGGCCGAGATGGCGGATCAGCCCCTCCTCGCGCAGCTCGGCCAGCACGGCGAAGCGATCCGCGATCGACGCGGTCTGGCTGGGCATCCGGCGCAGATAGACCAGGTCGAGCCGGTCCACCCCGAGCTCGCGCAGATTGCGGTGGACGGCCGCGCGCAGCTCCGCCGGACCGGCCGGGTCCATCCAGCCGCCGTCCGGCTCACGGCCCGGGCCGACCTTGGTGGCGATCACCAGCTCGTCCCGGTACGGGTGCAGGGCGGCGCGGATCAGGGCGTTCGCCGAGACGTCCCGGTGGAAGTAGAACCAGGCCGTGTCGATGTGGTCGACGCCGAGTTCGACCGCGCGGCGCAGGACGGCACGGCTCTGCTCCGGGTCGCAGGCCGGGCCGTCCCAGTCCCGGGCGGGGAGCTTCATCGCGCCGAAGCCCATCCGGGACACCGGCAGGTCGCCGCCGAGTCGAAGGGAGCCGGCGGTGGAGGCGTGGGGTGTGGTCGTCATACCCATCACCCTCCGCCGCCCTCGCCACTCCCCCGTCCGATCTGGCAGGTTGCTGCCATGAACACCGACCGGATCATCACCCTGCACGGCGAGCGGGAACTCGTCCAGCGGGCCGGCCACCTCTTCGTCGACTCGCGCGAGGAGTTCCTGGTCGCGGCCACCGACCTGGTGACGTGGTCGGCCGGGGTCAACGCCGCCTTCGCCGAGGGCAAGCGGCCGCACGTCGTCCCCGGCCTCACCATGCGCAAGCTCTACACCCGGCGCGCGCTGGCCGACCCGGAGTCGCTGCGGCGCCTGCGGCGGATCGCCGCCTCCGGCATCGAGGTCCGGATCAGCGACGGACCGCTGTCCCGCGAAGCGATCATCATCGACCGGCGCACCGCCATCCTGGCCGGCGCCCCGGTGCGCGGCGTGCGGGCGTACACCGTGGTGCACTCGCCGGAGGTGGTCGACGGGGTGCGCTCGCTGTTCCGCGCCAGCTGGGAGACCGCCACCGACCTCGCCGACTGCGCCTGCCCGCCGCACCTCACCGGGCAGGCCCGGCAGATCCTGCGCACCCTGGCCGCCGGTCACACCGACGAGACCGGCGCCCGGCTGCTCGGCGTCTCGCTGCGCACCTACCGCCGCCGGGTGGCCGAGCTGATGACGGCGCTCGGCGCCACCTCCCGCTTCCAGGCCGGTCTTCGGGCCCGGGAGTACGGCCCGGACGCCGGTCACTGACCTCATCGGCCGTCCGGGGCCGCCGAATTGACGAGACGGCAGGCCGTGGACGGCGAAAGGTCACCGCTGGTGCGGCAGTTCCACCCGGAAAGTGGCGCCGGCACCGGGGGTGGTGTGCAGGGTGAGGGTGCCGCCGTGGGCGTGGGTGAGCGCGGTGGCGATGGCCAGGCCGAGGCCGGCGCCGCCGCCGTCCTGGCGGCTGCGGGAGGCGTCGACCCGGTAGAAGCGGTGGAAGACCCGGACGGCCTGCTCCTCGGTGAGGCCCGGGCCGGAGTCGGCGACCTCCAGCAGACAGAGGCCCGCGTCGGTGCCCACGCCGATCCGCACCGGGGTACCGGGCGGGGTGTGCTTCACGGCGTTGCCGACCAGGTTGGTGACCACCTGCCGGAGCCTGGCCTCGTCGCCGAGGACGGGCGCGGGGCCCGGCGCGCCGACACCGGCCAGGCCGGTGAGCGCCACCGGGCGGGTCGGGTCCAGGGCGGTGAGATCGTGCAGGGCGTCCGCCGCGAGGGTGCGCAGGTCCATCGGGGCGAGGTCGAGCGGGCGCTCCTCGTCCAGCCTGGCGAGCACCAGCAGGTCCTCGACCAGGGTGCCCATCCGGACGGCCTCGTTCTCGATCCGGCTCATCGTCCGCTTGACGTCGGCCTCGGTCGGCAGCGCGCCCATCCGGTACAGCTCGGCGAAGCCGCGGATGCCGGCCAGCGGGGTGCGCAGTTCGTGCGAGGCGTCGGCGACGAACCGCCGCATCCGGGCCTCGGATTCGGCGCGGGCGGCGAACGCGGCCTCGATCTGGGTGAGCATGCCGTTGAGCGCGATGGAGAGCCGGCCGACCTCGGTGCCCGGGGAGAGCTCCGGCATCCGGTGCGAGAGCCCGCCGGAGGCGATCCGCTCGGCGCCCTCCTCGATCCGCTCCAGCGGCCGCAGCCCGGCCCGGACGGCGAAGAAGCCGAGCCCGGCGATCAGCATCAGCACCGCGCCGCCGATCGCCAGGAAGGACGTACGCAGCTTGGCGACGGTGGCGTCGATGTCCTCCCGGGACACGGCGACCATCAGATACGCGGGGGTGGGCGCGGGTGCGGCGAAGACGCTGGCGGGGGCCGGCTGGCGCTGGAGCGGCAGGACCACGGCCCGCCAGGTGCGGTGGCCGCGCTGGTCGGGCAGGTCGAAGGGGGAGTCCGGGTCGGTGTCGGCGGGGTCGAGGCCTCCCAGCTGCGGCGCCGGGTCGGTGTCGGAGACGGGCTGGCGGACGACCTGCTGCACCTTGCCGTCCACCGAGAGGTACTGGACGAGGTACTGGCTGGGCAGCGCGGCCAGGTACTGGGTGGTCCGCTTGCCGCCGACCGCCGACTGCTTGGCGTCGGGCCAGGTGAGCCGGCTGGGCGAGCGGTGCGAGAGCGGTTCACCGAAGCGCTGCAGCTGCTCGTCCAGCCGTTCCACCAGCTGCACCCGGACGGTGCCGAGCACGACGGTGTCGCTGACCGCGAGCCCGGTGGTGACCAGGGCGAGCGCGAGCACGAGCAGCCGGGCGCGCAGCGAGAGCCGGGTGAGCACGGGCGGCGGTCAGTTCTGCGGGGGCCGGCGCAGCGCGTAGCCGATGCCGCGCACGGTGTGGATCAGCTTGGGGCCGTGCGCCGGGCCGGAGTCGAGCTTGCGGCGCAGGTAGGAGATGTACGACTCGACGATGGAGAGGTCGCCGCCGAAGTCGTAGGCCCAGACGTGGTCGAGGATCTGCGCCTTGGAGACCACCCGGCCGACGTTGGCCATCAGGTAGTGCAGCAGCTTGAACTCGGTCGGCGAGAGCGAGACCGGGGAGCCGCCGCGGGTGACCTCGTGGGCGACCGGGTCGAGGGTGAGGTCGGCGACGATCAGCCGGCCGTCCTCGGCGGGGCCGCCGGCCCGGCGCAGGATCGCCCGGATCCGGGCGATCAGCTCCTCCAGGCTGAACGGCTTGGTGACGTAGTCGTCCGCGCCGACGGCGAGACCCTGGACCTTGTCGCCGACGCCGTCCTTGGCGGTGAGGAAGAGCACCGGCAGGTGGTCGCCGGGGTGGCCGTGGCCGGGGCCCGCGAGCTGGCCCCGGCTGGTCTGCTCGCGCAGCCGCTCGACCACCGTGAAGCCGTCGAGGTCGGGGAGCATCACGTCGAGGACGACGAGGTCGGGGCGTTCGGCGGCGATCAGGGCGAGCGCCTCGGTGCCGCTGGCGGCGGAGGCGACCCGGAAGCCGGAGAAGCGCAGGGAGGCGGAGAGCAGCTCGCGGATGTTGGGTTCGTCGTCGACGACGAGGAGGAACGCCTCGCCAGGGCCGCCGGCCACCGCCGAGCTGCCTGGTGTGGACACAGTGCCTTGCACGGGGGTTCCGCCTCCCGGTCGGACGATGGCGTTCAGCTTGAGGCTAGCCCGGGGAGGCTATGCGCCATCGATGAATGTTGGATTAACACCTTATCGGGCGGATTTGGGCCGCCAAGCCCGCCGGGTGCGGCTGGATGGTGTGCGCACGGGCCCTGACGTGCGAAGGCGCGGTCCGGTCGCCGGAGGAATTTCGACCGGACCGCGCGGACGTCCGCAGGCTGCGGGGTCAGCCTTCGGACCCCTCCTCCCTACCCGTTGGTGGCGGGCGAGGAGGGAGCAGTGCGGCTGCCACCGTTGCCACCGCCGAAGCCGCCGGAGCCACCGAAGCCGCCCGCCCCGGCGCCGGCCGCGCCCTCGACGAGCTGGGTGGCGTGGTAGCCGCCGTCGGCGTCCGGGGTGCCGACCACCGTCACGCTCTGGCCGGGCTGCAGGTCGGCGACCTTGCCCTCCTTGTTGAGCTGCACCTTGGTGGTGTCGCCGGTGGTCACCTTGACGGTGTTGCCGTTGGCGTCGGTGAGGTAGACGGTGGAGCCGTCCACCGCCTTGACCGTGCCGCGGGTGAAGCCGCCCTGACCGCCGCCCTGACCGCCCTGGCCCTGGCCGTTCTGCCCGGCCTGGCCCTGGCCGTTCTGGCCGCCGCGGCGCGAACCGTTCTGCCCGTAGCCCCCGGACGCCGCCGCCCGGGGCTGCTGCCCGCCCGCCGCGACCGTCTTCCCGCCGGACGAACCGTGGTTCTGCTGGTACCAGACGCCGCCCGCGAACGCGGCCGTGGCGATCACCCCGCCCGCCAGCGCCAGCGTCACCCAGGGCAGCCGGCGGCGCGGGGGCGCGGCCAGCTCGGCGGTGATGTCACGGGCGTCCGGCGGGGTGGAGAGCAGGACGACCTGCTCGGCCGGGGTGGCCGGGGTAGCGGAATTGACCGGGGTGATCTCGTTGCTCATGGGTGTCACGTCCTACTCGTCCTACTCGTGCCGGAGGGCGTCGATGGGGCGCAGGGAGGCGGCCCGGTTGGCGGGATAGCTGCCGAAGAACAGCCCGATGGCGACGGCGATGCCGAAGGCGCCGAGGACCGACTCGGGGATCACCACCGGCTTGATGCCGACGATGCTGAAACGCGAGCCCACGATGCCGACCGCCACCCCGAGCCCCGCGCCGAGCACCGACAGCAGGGTCGACTCGGTCAGGAACTGCCCCAGGATCACCCCGCGCGGAGCGCCGAGCGCCTTGCGGATGCCGATCTCCCTGGTCCGCTCGGTGACGGTGACCAGCATGATGTTGGTGATGCCGATCCCGCCGACCAGCAGCGAGATCGCCGCGACCGCGCCGAGCAGCACGGTGAAGGTCCTGGTGGTGCTCTCCCGGGCGGTGAGCAGCGAGGCCTGGTTGCTGATCCGGAAGTCCGCCTTGGCGGGGTCGGCGATCGCGTGGGTGCCGAGCAGCACCCGGGTGATCTCCGCCTGGGCCTCGGCGGTGGTCTCCGCCGAGGTGGCCTGCACCAGGATCTGGTTGACCGAGCCGAAGCCGGTGAACGCGTTCTGCACGGTCGGCAGCGGCGCGATCACCACGTCGTCCGGGTCGGTGAAGCCGGTGCCGCCCTTGGCCTGGAGCACGCCGACCACGGTGAGCGGTGTGCCGCCCACGGTGATCTGCCTGCCCACCGGGTCCGCGGTGTCGAACAGCTGCTTGGCGGTGGTGGCGCCGAGCACCGCGACCTTGCGCGAGTTGAGCACGTCGTCGTTCGAGAAGTAGTCGCCGTGCCCGATCTTCTGGTTGGCGGTCTCGAAGTACGCGGGGTAGGTGCCGACGATCGAGCCGGGGCTGTACGAGATGTCCCCGTACAGCGCGGTACCGCTGGTGGTCACCACCGGCGCGACGGACTTGATCGCGGCGGCGTCCGCGCCGCTCGCCAGCGCCTGGGCGTCGGCGACCGTGAGCTTCTTCGCGGCGGTCGCGCCGCGCGAGCCACCGAAGGACGAACCGGAGCTGACCGTCAGGGAGTTGGTGCCGAGCGAGGTGATCGACTCCTTCACCGCCACCGACGAGCCGTTGCCGACCGCGAGCAGCAGGATCACCGAGGCGACGCCGATCAGCACGCCGAGCATGGTCAGGGCGGAACGCACCTTGTTGGCGGCCAGACCGCCGACCGCGAAGCGGATCATCTGCCAGAGGATCACGCGAGCACCCCCTGGCGGCCGGCGGCGCCGCGCAGCGCGGGCGGCGGCCCGGCCACCGGGGCCTGCCGGACGTCGCTGACGATCGCGCCGTCCACCAGCCGGAGCACCCGCTTGGCGTGGCGCGCGACCTCGTCCTCGTGGGTGATCAGCACCACCGTACGGCCGGTGGCGTTGAGGCCGTCGATGATGCCCAGCACCTCCTCGGTGGAGCGGCTGTCCAGGTTGCCGGTGGGCTCGTCCGCGAGCAGCATCGCGGGCGCGGTGACCAGGGCGCGGGCCACCGCGACCCGCTGCTGCTGGCCGCCGGAGAGCTCGTTGGGCCGGTGGCCGGACCGCTCGGCCAGGCCGACCAGGGAGAGCGCGGCCAGCGCCCGGCGACGACGCTCCGCGGCCCGTACGCCCGCGTAGGCGAGCGGCAGTTCGACCTGGGCGAGGGCGGTGGTGCGGGGCACCAGGTTGAAGGACTGGAAGATGAAGCCGATCTTGCGGTTGCGGACCAGCGAGAGCTGCCCCTCGTCCAGGTGGCCGACGTCGATGCCGTCCAGCAGATAGCGGCCGGCGGTGGGGACGTCCAGGCAGCCGAGGATGTTCATCAGGGTGGACTTGCCCGAGCCCGAACTGCCCATCACCGCGACGAAGTCGCCCTGGTCGATGGAGAGGCTGACGCCCAGCGGCTCACCGGTGACCGGGTCGGCCGGGCCGCGCAGCGCGTGCACGGTGGCGTCGCCGTGGCCGTACGCCTTGGTGACCCGGCGGATCTGGATCACGGGGGGCGGCGCGGAGGATGCCTGACGCTCCATCAGCGACTACCGCCCCGGCCCGCGCCGCCGCCACTGCCGCCCGCGCCGCCGACCCCGGCCACGCCCGCCGCACCGCCGGTCCCGCCCGCCCCGCCGCGGCCGCCCTGGCCGCCGTTCAGGCCCGGGAAGGAGCCGTTCGGGAAGCCGTTGCCCCCGCTGGTGGAGGCGAGTTCGACCTTGTCGCCCTCCTTGAGCCCGGAGACCACCTGCACCGTGGTGTCGCCCTCGACGCCCACCTCGACACTGACCCGCTCGGTGGAGCCGTCCGGGTGGACGACGGTGGCCGTCCGGCTGGTGCCGGTACCGGCCAGCGCGGCGGTCGGCAGCGAGAGCGCGCTGTCCGCCTCACCGGTGATCACCGAGACGGTCGCACTGAGACCGGTGCGCAGCTTGCTGGTGTCCCCGCCGATCTGCAGCGTCGCCGCGTACTGGACGGCCGTCGAACCGCCGGTGCCGCCACTACCGCTGGGCAGCGAACTGACCGACAGCACCGTTGCGTTGAGCTTGGTGTCGGACTGCGCGTTCAGGGTGACGGTGGCCGCCTCGCCCTTCTTCAGTTTGAGCGAGTCCAGCTCGGAGAAGTTGGCGGTGACCTGCATCCCGGTCGGGTTGGTCAGCACGATGAATCCGCTCGGGGTGCCCGAACCCGTGCTTGTGCTGCCGGACTTCGCCGTCGTGGAGCCGCTGCCGGTACCGCCGGAGGTGCCGCCCGGGGCACCGCCGCCGACGGTGTCGCCGACCTTGCCGGAGACGGAGGCGACCGTGCCGTCCACCGAGGCGGTGAGCGTCGTCCCGGCCAGCGCCGCCTGGGCGTTGGCGAGGTTGGTCTGCGCGGTGGCGACCTGCTGCTGGGCCTGGGCCACGGCGGCGTCGTCGACCCTGGTGGTGGTGATCGTGGTGGTCTGCGGGGCGGGCGTACTGCTCCCGCCCGCCCCGCGTTCCCCACCGCCGCCGGAGCCGCCCGTGCCGCCGGATCCTCCGGTGCCACCGGAACCGCCCGAGCCGGACGAGTTGGCGGTGCCGGGGATCTGCTGGGTGGTCGTGGTGGTGACGCCGGCCTGCGCCTTGGTGAGGTTGGCGTTGGCCGTGGTGAGCGCCGCCTGTGCCGCGTCCACCTGCTGCTGGGCCGCCGTGGTGTCGACGGTGGCGAGCACCTGCCCCTTGGTCACGGTGTCCCCCACCGCCACCTTGACGGTGGTGAGCCGCCCGCCGGTGGTGAAGTCCTGGGCCGCGTCGGTGGGCGAGGCCAGGGTGCCGGTTCCGGACACGGTGGCCAGGACCGTGCCCTTGGCCACGGTTGCCGTCCGGACCTGGGCCTTGCCGGCCGCCACGCCGGTACCGCTGTCCAGGGTGGTGTACACCAGGGCGGCGCCGCCCAGCAGGGCCACGCCGAGCGCGGAATTGACGAGGACGGCACCACGCCGTCGCGGGAGCACCTTCATGCCGCACAGCTTCGCGGCGTGCTCTTGCGGCACCCTGGACGCCGCCTGGGAGAAGGCTGACCGGCCGAATCCGGGCATTCCGGCACGGGTCGCCCGGCCCGAGCCCTCGGCTTGGCCGTCGCCCGGTCATTCGTTGGCCGAACCCCCAGCAGCCTCCCAGCCACCCCCAGCCATCCGGGAGCCCGGTGCCATCCGGGAGCCCGGTGCCACCCGGGCGGGGGCCGCCCGCCGTACGGAGGTCCGGGGCCCGCGTAATTCGCGGCGCGGTACGGCAGTGCCGGCCTATCCTGCCTGCCGTGACCGACTGGACCATGATCGAATCCGACGACTGTGCCGTACCCGCCGACCGCCCCCTGGAAGAACTGGTGCGAGAACTCTCCGCCGCCCTGGGGGATCCCGATCCGGCGGTCCGGGACGGAGCGCCCTACTCCGTCCTCGCGACCTGGATAGCCCGCGGGGTGATCGACGCCCCCCGGCGGCTGGCGCTGGGCGACGAGATGGCCGCCCGCCTCCAGGACCGGGAGATCCAGGCCCGCACGTTCGCCCCCCTCGTGCTCGACATGCTCGTGGAGAAGGGGGACTTCAGGGCCGGCTGGGTGGACGCGTTCGAGCGGTGGTACCCGGCGGAGACGGATCTGCGCGGCTACGACGAGAAGCTCGGCTGGCTTCATGCCGTCGCGCACGGCGCGGACCTGCTGGACCGGTTCGGGCGCCACCCCGAGGTGGATCCGGTGCGGATGCTGCACCTCGCCGCCACGCGGCTGACGACGCCCACCGACCACGTACTCGACCAGCTGGAGGACGACCGGCTGGCGAGGGCGGTCGCCCGTGTTCTCACCCGGCCCGACCTGAGCGAGCGCGACGCGACCACATGGCTGGACCCGATCGGGGCCTGCTTCGGAGCCGACCGCCTCAGTACCCCGGTTCCCGCCCACCTCACCAACTGCCTGCGCACGCTGCGCCTGCTCTATGTCCTCGCGGACCGGGGCGTGCGAGCGCCGGGCACCGAGTCGGCACCGGAAGCGCTCCGCCACCGTGCGGCGGTCAAGGAACGCATCGCCGCCGTCCTCGATCTGATCGTCAAACGATAGGCGCGGAGCTCGGGCGGGTCCGGCCGCGGGCCGCGGCCGGCAACGAAAACGGAGTGGGGGGGGGGGCCCGCCCCCCCCCCCCACCCCCCCCCGCCCCGCCCCACACCACCCAGCCGCAAGCCCCCCCCCCCCAGCGGGAACAACAGTTACCCACCACACCCCCCGACGAGATAACGGCGCC
>NZ_JBIUYD010000015.1:189178-220086 GCF_044744345.1 Kitasatospora sp. NPDC087315
CCCCGCCTTTTATCGGACCCCCATCGGGGGGGGGGGGGGGGGGGGGGCGGGCGCCGCGGCCCGCCCCCCCCCAACAACCGGGGGGGGGGGGGCCCCCCCCCCCCCCCCCCCACTCCGCTGCCGGACAGGCCCTACAGCTCCTTGCGGAAGGCCTCGGCCACCGAGAGGAAGATCGAGTTGCCCTCGACCTCGCCGATCGAGATCCGGACGCCCTCCGGGAACGGGCGGACGATCACGCCGGCCTCGGCGCAGGCCGCGGCGAACTCCGGGGAGCGGTCACCGAGCGCCAGCCAGACGAAGTTGGCCTGCGTGTCGGGGATCTCCCAGCCCTGGGCGCGCAGCCCGGCGACGACCCGGGTGCGCTCCTCGACCAGCGCGTCCACCCGGACCATCAGCGCCTCCTCGGCGCGCAGCGAGGCGACGGCCGCGTCCTGGGAGAGCTGGGTGACGCCGAACGGGACGGCGGTCTTGCGCAGCGCGTTCGCCACCGGCTCGTGCGCGATCGCGAAGCCGACCCGCATGCCCGCCAGGCCGTACGCCTTGGAGAAGGTGCGCAGCACACAGACGTTGGGCCGGTCGCGGTAGAGGTCGATGCCGTTGGGCACCTCGGGGTCGCGGATGAACTCGATGTACGCCTCGTCGATCACCACGAGGATGTCGGCGGGCACCGCGTCCAGGAAGCGCTCCAGCTCGGCGCGGTGGATCACGTTGCCGGTGGGGTTGTTGGGGTTGCAGACGAAGATCAGCCGGGTCTGCCCGGTGACCGCGGCGAGCATCGCGTCCAGGTCGTGGTCCCCGGCGGCGGTGAGCGGCACCGGGACGGGGGTCGCACCGGCGACCTGGGTGATGATCGGGTAGGCCTCGAACGAGCGCCAGGCGAACATCACCTCGTCGCCGGGGCCGGCGGTGGCGAGGATCAGCGACTGGGCGACGCCGACGGAGCCGGTGCCGGTGGCGATGTGCTCGGCCGGGACGTCGAAGTGCCGGGCCAGCTCGGCGGTGAGCTCGGTGACCGCCATGTCCGGGTACCGGTTGAGCGAGCCCGCCGCCGCGACCGCCGCTTCGAGCACACCGGGCAGCGGCTCGTACGGGTTCTCGTTGGAGGACAGCTTGTAGGCGTCGGCGCCGGCCGGCTTGCCGGGCTTGTAGGTGGGGATGCCGTCCAGGGTCGGCCTCAGCCGGGGCCCCTGTGCTGCCGTACCGCTCACGGTCCTTCTCCTTCTCTCTCCGCTGCGTTCGCGCCCGCCACGAACGGGATCGCCGCCGTACCCGGGATCTCGGAACGCACCCGGACCACCCCGGTCGGGTGCCCCGAACGATACCGACCGCGCTCACCCGTAGGAGTGAGATGCCCGGTCGGGTTACCGGTGCAGATCAGCCATTCTGCCGGGTTCCTTTGGCACATGTCAGAGGTAAGACGGCCGGTTTCGGGCAGGTATCGAAGGGGCGTGGGCGGGCTCACTCTTGGAGAAACGTATCTCCGAAGGCTTCCGATGCGCCGGTCACAGACCCTTGTCAGGAGCCATACGATCGGTCCGCCATGACAGCAGCAGCCAACCAGAGCGGTCGGCGACCCACCACCTCACGACGTCTGGAGCGGGCCGGCATCCGGGATGTGGCAGCAGCCGCCGGAGTGTCGATCACCACCGTCTCCGACGCGCTGAACGGTAAGGGCCGCCTGCCCGACGAGACCAGAAGCCGGGTGCGCGAGGTGGCCGAGCGCCTCGGCTACCGCCCCTCGGCAGCCGCCCGCACCCTGCGCACCGGACGATCCGGCCTGATCGGACTGACCGTCACGACCTACGGTGAAGAGCCTTTCACCTTCACCGAGTTCGCCTACTTCGCCGAGATGGCCCGCGCCGCCACCAGCGCCGCCCTCGGCCGCGGCTACGCGCTCGTGGTCCTGCCCGCCTCCTCCCGGCACGACGTCTGGGGCAACATCGCCCTCGACGGCACCGTGGTGATCGACCCGCCCGACCAGGACCCGCTGGTCAGCGAGCTGTACCGGTCCGGCGTCCCGGTGGTCAGCGACGGCAAGCCCGGCAACTGCCCGGTCACCGCCTGGGTCGACAACGACCACGAGGCCGCCGTGCTCGGCATCCTCGACCACCTCTCCGAGGCCGGCGCCCGCCGGATCGGCCTGCTCACCGGCACCAGCACCGACACCTACACCCGGCTCTCCACCGAGGCCTACCTCGGCTGGTGCGCCAAGGTCGGCCAGGAGCCGGTGTACGAGACCTACCCCGCGCACGACCCGGCCTCCGGCGCCGTCGCCGCCGACCGGCTGCTCGCCCGCCCGGACCGGCCGGACGCCGTCTACGGGCTCTTCGACCCCAACGGCACCGATCTGCTCGCCGCCGCCCGCCGGTACGGCCTGCGGGTACCGGACGACCTGCTGCTGGTCTGCTGCAGCGAGAGCGACGTCTACGCGACCACCGAACCGCCGATCACCACGCTCTCGCTCAAGCCCCGGCGGATCGGCACCACCGTCGTCAACCTGCTCATCGACGCCATCGAGGGCGTGGACTCCGGCACCGGCGTGGACATCGCGCGGCTCTTCCCGCCCCGTTTCCGCACCGCCGGCACCGGCCCGCCGCCCGGCACGCTGATGCCCACCGAGCTCATCGTGCGCGCCTCCTCCCAGCGGCGGAGCCCGCGCACCACCGTCAGCCCTCCCCGCTCCCCGGGCGAGATCTAGACCATACCTAGCCGGGACAAAACGGACCTGACGGACCGCCCGGCTGACGCTCCGGAGGATTGGATACCCACCAGGTGACGACGCCGGGAGAGTGGTCTTCCTATGATGGGCGAATGACACCCGAGGACCGCTTCCCCGGGCCTGAACACCCGGACTCAGGCCCCCGCCACCAGCCGGACCTCGACGTGCTGCCCTACGGCACCTACTACGAACCGGAGCCCGCCGGGGGCTATCCCGAGGCTTCGTACGAGGCGGAGACCTACAGCGGCTACGGCGGCGCCCGGTACCTCGAACAGCACTGGCCGGCCCCCGGGCAGGACCAGGAACACGGCGCCCCGCACACCACCGGCCACCACCCCGGACCGGAGCACACCGGCCACCACCCCGGCTACGAGCAGCCCCTCCCCGACCACTCCTCGCCCGCCGCCGCGCACCAGAGCGACGACCCGCCGACCATCGAGCTCGGCCCCCCGTTCACCGAGCCGGGCCTGCCGTACCACCCCTACCCCGCGCCCGGCCCCGGCGAGCCCCCCGGCCCGCTCTACGTCGTCGGCGACGTGCACGGCTACCTCGACGAACTCCGCTCCGAACTGCGCCACCAGGGCCTGATCGACGCCGACGGCCACTGGTCCGCCGGGCGCTCCCGGATCTGGTTCCTCGGCGACTTCACCGACCGCGGCCCCGACGGCATCGGCGTCATCGACCTGGTCATGCAGCTCGCCGCCGAGGCCGCCGCCGCCGGCGGCTACTGCCGCGCCCTGATGGGCAATCACGAACTGCTCTTCCTCGGCGCCGCCCGGTACGGCGACGAGCCCGTCCAGTCCACCGCCGGCACCGCCTCCTTCCTCGCCGCCTGGCGGCTCAACGGCGGCCAGCAGCACGACCTGGACCGCCTGGAGGGGCACCACATCAGCTGGCTCTCCCGGCTGCCGGCCATCGCGCTGGAGGACGGCCACCTGCTGCTGCACTCCGACACCACCGCCTACCTGGAGTACGGCGACTCCATCGCCGCGGTCAACGACGCCGTCCACGACCTGCTCGCCGACGAGGGCGTGGACGAGTGGTGGGACTGCTTCCGCCGCTTCACCAAGCGCTTCGCCTTCCGCGGCGACGCCGGCCCGATGGCCGTCCACGAGCTGCTCGACACCTACGGCGGCGCGCGCGTGGTGCACGGCCACAGCCCGATCCCGTACCTCACCGGCGCGGTGCACGCCGACGACGGCGCCCCGCCGCACATCCCCGGCCCGTACATCTACGCCGACGACCTCGCGGTCGCCATGGACGGCGGGGTCACCATGGAGGGGCGGCTGCTGGTCGCCCGGCTCCCGATCTGAACCGGTCGGCCGCGCCGAACCGACCGACGCGTCGCCCGCCCCTCCGCCAGTCCGTCCGTCCGTCAACCGGACAGGCGTTCGCCACCGCCCCTGACCTGCGCCGTTCCCCGGCCGGGGGCAAAGTTCCGGAAACCGACTGTCAACGCGGCCGCACCCGCCCCTACCATCGAGGCACACCACACCCGGCCGCTCGTGTGGCGGCCCGTCTCCGTGCCCGCCCGGCGGAGCGGACGGGGTTCGCATGAACGGGGTCCGTATGAACAACGCCCCGCATCTGCTCGCCGAGGACCGCCCGGACTTCGAGCGCCTCCTCGACGAAGCACTGCGCGACGGCACCATCCTCACCGCCCTGCGCGGGCCCGGCGCCCTCACCGCCGAGCAGCTGCGCACCAAGGCCCTGCGCGAGGCCGACGACATCGCGGCCGCGGCCGCCACCGAGTACGCGCACTACACCCGGCTGCGGCAGAGCCTGCGCGACACACCCCCGCCCGGCCAGGGCGGCACGGCCGGCGCGCCGGGGCTGTTCAGCCAGCTGCGCTCGGCGAACGGCGGCGCCGGACTGTTCCCGGTCCTGACCGTGCTCACCCCGATCCTCGCCTGGGCCGCCGCCCTGGTCCTGCTCCTCATCGGGTACACGCTGCGCGCCGCCAACCCCGGTCTGGCGCTGGCCGGTTCGGTCCTGACGGCCGGCTGGCTGGCACTGGCGGCCGGCCTGGTCGCGATGGCGGCCGGGATCGTCGGACTGGTCCTCACCGCGCTGCGGGACGGCTCCACGGCCCCCGCCGGCGCCGCCCCCGGGCTCGCGACCGAGGTCGCCGACGCCCGGCGCGCCTGGCAGCGCGCGCTGCGCGACCGCGCCCTGGTGGCGTACCTGCACGCCTGTCTGCACGCCGACCCGGCAGCACCGCCCGGCACCCCGGCGCCCGCCGACGGGCCGGTTCCGGCGGACCCTGCCCGGCCCGAATCCGCCCGGCCCGATTTCAGCAGCCCGGACTTCAGCAGCCCCGGCTACTCCAGCGGCCACTACTCCGGCCCCGGCTTCACCAGCCCCGGCGCCGACGGCCTCACCGACCCCGAAGGCCGCGAGCCGCGTACCGCCGCCTTCACCACCCCCGACTTCACCGGCCCCGGCTACACCCCGCCGGCCTTCACCGGCCCCGACGACGTCTGAGCGGCCAACACCCGTCCAGCTACGTGCTACTGACCCGTGTTCAGCCACCGAACCGGCCGGCCGAGCAGCTCGGCCGCCGGGGAGTGGTTCCCCGGCGCCGACGCCCCCGCCATGGCGGCGGCGGCCGTACCCGGCTCGGTACCGGGTGGCACCACGAGGAGGAGGAAGTGGTCCTCGAAGCCCCGGGTGAGGCTGATGGTCTCGGCGCTGGCGGGGAACCAGCCGATCCGGACCGATTGACCGTCCACGGTGACCGACCGGGGGATGTGGTACCAGGCCGAGGTGGACAGGCCGACCCGGAGGATGGGGCCCAGATGGACACTGAGCGCGGTGATCAGGTCCGGCAGCTCGGCCCGGGCGTCCTTCGTGCGGGGCCACCACGCGCCGTCGAACATCCCGCTGCGGGACATCGTCGGCTCCAGCACCAGCCGCGGCAGCAGGGGAACACCGGGGACGGACCACGGCCCCGGGGCGGAAGGAGTGGGAAGCGGAATCGGCATCATCACGAGCCGCCCGTCCGGTCCAGAAAGAGGACCGATCATGACCCAGGGCGACACCAATGTGGGTACCGGTGTGCGACATGTCCTCGGTTGCCTCCCACGGTACTCCGCGCCGGCCCGCCCCCGGGCCGACCTGGCCCGGAGTAGCCTGGACATGTCCAGGGCACCCCGCATCCCGGTCACCTTCTCCGGCCTCGTCCTGGACGAAGGACCCTTCCGGGCGGCCGCCCTCGCCGCACCGGAGTCAGGCACCGGTGACACCGTGACCATCCACTCCACGAAGCCGACAGGCCTTCGCCACGACCTCACAGTCGCCGACGCGATGGAACCGTTCGAGTACCAGATCCCCGACGACAGCACCGTCGACCAGGCCGACGACATCCTCCGCAGCGCGGGCGTCCCCTACCTCCTCGTCCGTGACCACAACGGCCGCTGCGAAGGCCTGGTCACCCGGACGGGACTCCACCCGTTCCTCGCCCCGCCCTGGTACACCGAACTCACCCCGGTCAGCAGCACCAGGCACCAGCGCGGCCCGTTCGCCTGGCCGACCATGACCCTCTCCACGGCCGCTGTCGCGATGCGGATCAAGCACCTGACCGTCTGGCCGGTCATCGACGACGACGGCTACCTCCTCGGCATCCTCACCGCCGACCGGGTCGCCGGCCTGATCGAGACCACCCTCCGCTGAGCGGCGCACCACCCGAACGCCGTACCGGTCACCGGAGCACCCTCCGTCGCGTCAGTCCGGCGGGCGGGAGGCCGAAGGTGACGGCGGTGGAGCCGTCGCAGAGTTCCGACTTGCCGTGAGCTGCTGGACCGCACTCACGCAGGTCAACGCAAGTCAACAAGGCGCTGTTCCGGAAGGCCGGTACGGCCTCGCGGAACAGCGCCCGTCAGCTGACGCGTCAGTCTGCCGGCGGGAGGTTGACCCGCTGGCAGACTGGGCGTTCACCTCTGTCAGGGCTAGTGCCGTCGGCGGGGTGCGGCTCGTCCGCTCCGCCTCATAAAAATGAGGAGTGAGCCTCCCAAGGCAATGGCAGCCGCCGAGCCGACCGCAATGCCGATCGATCCGCCAGGGCCGGTGGCAGCCAGTACGTGCTCCGACTCCTTCGGATGCTGAACGGGGGCACCCTGCTCGTGACCACCTGGAGCGTTGCCGTGGTTTCCCTGGAACACGCGGGCTCGGTGATCACCTGAACACCCTGATCATGGACAGGTCGACCGCTCGGTTGATCACGTGGGAGAGGCTGAACGTTCCGTTGATCCTCGCCTCATGCGCGAGCCACCCGACATCGACGGGCGCCGTCTCCTGTCCCAGCGGATGGGTGAATCCGGTGACGACCCAGCGACCCCCGAGCGGAGAGGACACGTCGACCAGCCAGTCCCAACGGGCCCCGTACGCACTGATCAGGAACTCGGCGGCGAACAACATCAGCAGCGAGTGCGCCCTGGCCCACTCGTCCTCGGACAGTTCCGGGTAGGTCGCCCACTCGGCGAGTTGGTCTCCGACGATGCGGGAGGCCGTACCCGGATCGGTCTGCATCAGGTCCTCGCGCTCACCGATGGTGGTCAGCGCCCCTCGCGTGTACTCACGGCATTCCACCGCCCAGCCAGCGACATCGGGCTCACTGTTGCTCTGCTGATTCATGGCGGCATCAGTATCAGAGCAGATCACCAGCCCGCCGGCCACCCTTCCTCCCTGGAGCAGCCGCACGCCGAAGCGCTGCTCCGGGAAAGCCTCCCGGCTTCCCGGAGCAGCGCAGCCGGCGGGGCAACGTCAGTCCGCCAGCGGCAGGTAGACCCGGTTGCCCTGGGCGGCGAACTCCTCGGACTTGGCCTTCATGCCCGCCAGGGCCTCGGCGTCGAACTCGGTCTCCACGGCACTGGAGCCCTCGCCGTGCTCGGCCCGGATCTTTTGACTGATCTTCATCGAGCAGAACTTCGGGCCGCACATGGAACAGAAGTGGGCCGTCTTGGCGGGCTCCGCGGGGAGGGTCTCGTCGTGGAAGGCGCGGGCCGTCTCCGGGTCGAGGGCCAGGTTGAACTGGTCCTCCCAGCGGAACTCGAAGCGGGCGTCGGAGAGGGCGTCGTCCCAGGCCTGGGCGCCGGGGTGGCCCTTGGCGAGGTCGGCGGCGTGGGCGGCGATCTTGTAGGTGATGACGCCGGTCTTCACGTCGTCCCGGTTGGGCAGGCCCAGGTGCTCCTTGGGGGTGACGTAGCAGAGCATCGCGGTGCCCCACCAGGCGATCATCGCGGCGCCGATGCCCGAGGTGATGTGGTCGTAGCCGGGGGCGACATCGGTGGTCAGCGGGCCGAGGGTGTAGAACGGCGCCTCGTCGCAGATCTCCCGCTGGAGATCCATGTTCTCCTTGATCTTGTTCATCGGGACGTGGCCCGGGCCCTCGATCATCACCTGGACGTCCTTGGCCCGGGCGATCCGGCCGAGTTCGCCCAGCGTCCGGAGTTCGGCGAACTGCGCCTCGTCGTTGGCGTCGGCGATCGAACCGGGCCGCAGGCCGTCACCGAGCGAGAAGGTGACGTCGTAGCGGGCGAGGATGTCGCAGAGCTCCTCGAAGTTGGTGTGGAGGAAGTTCTCCCGGTGGTGCGCCAGACACCAGGCGGCCATGATCGAGCCGCCGCGCGAGACGATGCCGGTCTTGCGGCGGGCCGTCAGCGGGACGTACCGCAGCAGCACTCCGGCGTGGACGGTCATGTAGTCCACGCCCTGCTCGCACTGCTCGACGACGGTGTCGCGGTAGACGTCCCAGCTGAGGTCCTCGGCCTTGCCGTCGACCTTCTCCAGCGCCTGGTAGAGCGGCACGGTGCCGATCGGCACGGGGGAGTTTCGCAGGATCCACTCGCGGGTGGTGTGGATGTTGCGGCCGGTGGAGAGGTCCATCACGGTGTCCGCGCCCCAGCGGGTGGCCCAGGTCATCTTCTCCACCTCCTCCTCGATCGAGGAGGTGACGGCGGAGTTGCCGATATTGGCGTTGATCTTCACCAGGAAGTTGGTGCCGATGGCGGCCGGCTCGACCTCGGGGTGGTTCACGTTGACCGGGATGACGGCCCGGCCGCGCGCCACCTCGGAGCGGACGAACTCCGGCGCCAGGCCCTCGCGCAGGGCGACGAACTCCATCTCCGGGGTCACGATGCCGCGCTTGGCGTAGCCGAGCTGGGTGACTGCGGCGTCGCCGCGGCCGCGCAGGGGGCGGCGCGGGCGGCCGGGGAAGACGGCGTCCAGGTTCTTCAGGTTTCCGCCGCGCGGCGAGGTGTGCTTGATCCCGTCGTCCTCGGGGCGGGCCTCGCGGCCGTCGTACTCCTCGACGTCGCCGCGCTGGCGGATCCACGCGTCGCGCAGCGCGGGCAGGCCGCGCCGTACGTCGGGCTCGTACGCCGGGTCGGTGTACGGCCCGGAGGTGTCGTAGAGCGGGACGCTCTTCTCGTTGGTGAGCACGACCTCGCGGTACGGAACGCGCAGGTCGGGGCGGGACCCGTCGCGGTAGGCCTTGCGCCAGGCCGGGGTCGGATAGCCGGTGCCCGCGCTGCTGACGGCGGCGTTCTGGGCAGACTGCGGCTGTGCATCAAAAGTGGTCATCAGACCTTCAACTCCCTACGCCGGCATTACCCGGTCAGGTTCCTGCGGTCGGCGCAGCGTTCGGCACGTCCAGCGACGTCCCGGTCAGCGCCCTCTCAGCCCGGTGCTCCGAGCTCCCGTGTCCGCAGGCGGTATTGCCCGCGCATGACGTCCAACACCGTAGCGAGCCGATCGCGGCTGGTCCAGAGGGGGTCGGTGCCCGGCGATTCGGCCGGCGGGCCCACCGGGGGAGCCCGGCCCGGCAGACTGGCAGTCACACGGGCAGGCGACGAGGGAGGCCGTAGTGGTCGGAAGCACAGGGCGGGTCACCGGTCCGGTCGGAGCCGGTCTGGTCGGCGAGGTGATGGTGCACGTCAGGGAGCGCCAGGGGACGGAGGCCTTCCTGGCCTACCTCGCCGTACCGGGCGACCGGCTGTCGGTCGGCACACCGGTGGTGGTGGTCGAGTACCACCCGCCCCGGACCGTCTATGTGGCACCGGTCTTCCCGTGACACGCTTGTGACAGCCCGTCACGTCACTTCCCTTTCCTTCGAGTTGCCCTGAGCGGACAATCCGAACCGGCGCATCTCATGCGCCGGAAGGGGGAGTTGAACCATGGTGCTCATCATCGCGGGGGCCGTCGTCGCCGCGCTGGTCTTCGGGATCACGCTCTTCAAACTCATGTGGCGGGTGGCGGAGCCCAACGAGGCTCTGATCATCTCCGGCTCCCGGCACCGGACCGAGGGGGTCGGCGACGGTCTGGGCTTCCGGATCGTCACCGGCCGCGGGACCTTCGTCACGCCGGGCCTCCAGGGTGTCCGCCGGCTCTCACTGGACCTCAACGAGGCCGAGCTGAACGTCGAATGCGTCACCTCACAGGGCATCCCGGTCCACGTCAAAGGCGTGGTGATCTTCAAGGTCGGCGACGACGAGGTCTCCATCGCCAATGCCGCCCGGCGCTTTCTCGACCAGCAGAAGCTGATCAGCCAGCGCGTCCACAACGTCTTCGCCGGCCACCTGCGCTCGATCGTCGGCGGGCTCACCGTCGAGGACATGATCAGGGACCGCGAGCGGCTCACCGGGGAGACCAGGGCCGCCTCCGGGCTGGAGATGGAGAAGCTCGGGCTGATCATCGACACCCTGCAGATCCAGGAGATCATCGACCCCACCGGCTACATCAAGAACCTCGCCATCCCGCACGCCGCCGCCGTCCAGCGGGACGCCCGGATCGCCCAGGCCGAGGCCGACCGGATGGCCACCGAGGCGGAGCAGGAGGCCGCCGCGCGCAAGGCCGAGGCCACCCGCAACAGCCAGATCCAGCAGTCCGCCTACCAGGCCGAACGGGACACCGCCAACGCCCGCGCCGAACAGGCCGGACCGCTCGCCCAGGCCGCCGCCCGGCAGGAGGTGGTCGTCCAGGAGACCAAGGTCGCCGAGCTGGAGGCCCGCCGCAAGGAGCAGCAGCTGCAGATCGATGTCCGCAAGCCGGCCGACGCCAAGGCGTACGAGACCCGCACCAGGGCCGAGGCCGACCGCGACGCCCGGATCTCCGCCGCCCAGGCTCAGGCCCAGGAGACCGAGCTGAAGGCGGCGGCCGAGGCCGGCCAGGTCAAGATCGCCGCCGCGGCCGCCGCGGAGGCCACCAAGCTGCGCGGGCTCGCCGCCGCCGAGGCGACCAGGGCCACCGGGGAGGCGGAGGCCGCCTCCGCCGAGGCCCGCGGTCTGGCGGACGCGGAGGCGACCCGGGCGATCGGGCTCGCCAAGGCCGAGGGCATCCGGGCCCGGGCCGCCGCCCTCTCGGAGAACCAGGAGGCCGTGGTGGCACAGGAGTTGGCGGAGAAGTGGCCGGACATCGTGCTGGCCGCCGCCGAGTCCTTCGGCAATGTCGAGCACATGATCCTGCTGAACGGCGCCGACGGGGTGGGCGAGCTGTTCGCCAAGGCCCTCACCATGGGCGGCACCGGCCTCGGCCTCGCCCGGCAGCTGCTCACCACCATGCACGGTCCGGAACAACCAGCGGCTCCGGCGCCGGGGCCGAAACCGGGGCCGGTCCAGCAGGTGCCGATCGAGGACCGCGCGGTGACGGAGGCCCGGGTCCGACGGTCGGCGGACGACAGCTGACGGATGACAGGTAACGGATGACAACTTTCAACATTCGTTTTCTGTTATCTGTTATCTGTTATCTGTTAGTTGTCGGTTGTCCGCCGCCACCAGAACGACCGGCGCCCGCACCCCACGCAGGGGGTACGGGCGTCCGGGGTCCGTACGGGTCAGCTCTTGGTGGCCTTCTTCACCAGGATCACCACGGCGGCGGCGATGCCGACCACCACCAGCAGCTTGATGACCACGCTCAGCAGGGCGCCGACGACGCCGAACACGAACCCCACGATGTTCCAGGCCAGGATCAGCACCAGCACCGGGACGACGATGTTGCGCACCCAGGAGGGCAGCGACTTCCAGAACTCAGCCATGTCCGTTCCTTCTCTCCCCTCGGGGCCGGCTGCCGTCCGGTGCCGCATCCCGTTTGCTTTCGATACTTCGATCGTACGGGGCCGCAAGTGCCGGAACGAGAGCCAACGGCCCGGAGAGAACCCCGAGATCACCCCGACTCCGACCCCCGGGGGCTCCCCTGAGGATCAGACCGGCCAGGAGGATCAGACCGGCCACGTCTCGCCACGCCAGGCGGCGTCCCAGAACATCCACTCGTAGCGCGAGGTGGTGGTGAAGTGCTCGACCACCCGGCGGCGCTCCGCCGGGGAGATCTCCTCGCCGAGCCGGTCGGTGAGCGCCAGCACCCGCCGCACCACGGCCTGGAACGTCTCGTCCCCGTAGGTCGCGATCCACTTCGCGTAGAGCGGGTCGGGGGAGCCCTTGGCGAGCAGTTCGTCACCGACCCGGGCATAGATCCAGTAGCAGGGCAGCACCGCGCCGACGGCCTCGGCGAAGGAACCGCCGTAGACGGTCGCCAGCAGATAGCTAGTGTAGGCCCGGGTGGTGGGCAACACCGGTTCCGTGGCGGCCTGTTCGGCGCTGGCGCCGAAGGCCTCCATGAACTCGGCGTGCATGCCCTGCTCGGCCGCCAGCGCGCCGACCGCGTCGTCGGCGAAGGCCCGCACCTCCTCCTCACCGGGCGCCTTGGCGGCGCAGACGGCGAGCGCGCGGGCGTAGTCGCGCAGGTAGTGCGAGTCCTGGACGACGAAGTGGCGGAACGCCTCCCGGGGCAGGGTGCCGTCGGTGAGGCCGCCGATGAAGGGGTGGTCGAGGATCTTGGCGTAGACCGGTTCGATCGCCGCCCAGAGTTCTTCCGTCAGGCTCAGGCTCATACCCCGACCCTAACCGGGCCCCGGATCAGTCCTCGGGCGGGGAGAACACCACGAGCACCCGCAGTTCCTCGGTGATGTGGTGGAACCGGTGCGGCACTCCGGCGGGGACGTAGACGACGGTGCCGCGCGCGACCGTGGCGGTCTCGTCGCCGACGGTCAGTTCGGCCCGGCCGCTGACCACCTGGTAGATCTCGTCCTGGGCGTGCGCGGTCTGCGGGTCGGTGTCGCCCGGGGAGAGCGCGTAGAGGCCGGCGGACATCCGCGGCTCGCGCAGAAAGCGCAGATAGGCACCGTCGTTGGCGGCGCGCTCGGCGTCCAGTTCGTGCAGCCGGAAAAGCTTCATCGGTGCTACCCCTCCAAGTCCGGGACCACCGGGCATTCAACACCAACATGCCCGGTGGGAGCTTCCCCCGCCCCCCGGTGGCCTGCGACGCTGGGGCCATGAAGGGTTTCGTCATCAAGACACTTATCAACGCGGCCGCCATCTGGGTGGCCGCCTGGATCGTCACCGGCATCACGCTGACCGGTGACGACTGGCAGCACAAGACCCTGACGGTGATCGCCGTGGCGCTGGTCTTCGGGGTGGTCAACTGGCTGATCAAGCCAGTGGTGAAGCTGTTCTCGCTGCCGCTGTTCATCCTCACCCTGGGCCTGATCACCTTCGTCATCAACGCCCTGATGCTCTGGCTCACCTCCTGGGCCTCGGACAAGCTCCACCTGGACTTCCACGTCGAGGGCTTCTGGGCCGCGCTGTTCGGCGCGCTGATCATCAGCCTGGTCTCCTGGGGTCTCAACCTCGCCCTGGGCGACGACGACTGAGCGTCCGGCCCGGTGCGCCAGCACGAGAGCCGACACGAGAGCCCACGCGAAAGGGGCCCGCGCCCGGGTGGTTCACCGGGTACGGGCCCCTTCGGCCACGCTGGTCCCGCAGCCGGTCACCCGGCGTTCTCACACCCTCGGAGGATGTCCGCGAGCTCAGCGTCCAGTTCACCCCCGGTGATCTCCTGACCCATCGGCACCAGCCGGTCGGTCCGGGCCAGGAAGGCGATCAGCGGCGCCGCGGAGGCACGCAACAGGGCGTCCCCGTCGGGAGAGTGCAGCACGACGCAGACCTCGGAGAGCTCCCCGCTGACCGGGTGGATGTGCACATCGCCCTCGCCGGCCGGACGACTGATCCCGTCGAGCAGCAGCTCACGGGCGAAGACCCAGGTCACCGGTTCGTCACCGGGCAGGTGGAAGGTGAAGCGGACCGCGTACGGGTCGATCGGGTCGTACGCGAGGTCGACCACGATGCGGAAGGAGAGCTCGTTCGAGGCCACGAGGTTCATCACCAGGTGGCCCTGGACTGTGGTGTGCTGCATGGCGCCAGTACCTCTCGTTCTGCCCGGTCGCACGTGCTGAGGGTCCGCGCGGGCCGGACAAGGCAGTTCGCTGACAGGGGATGAGGGAGTGCGACTGTGTCTGTCGCGTAGACGATTTGGCGGTTTTGTGTAACCGATCCCCGTTCGATCCTCATCGTCCACGTTTGGTCGCGCCATGGACAAGGCGCGCTTTTTCAAATGGTGAACAAAGCGGAACCAAAGCGACACGGGGAGTTTCAGAGGACGAACGACGGTGTCATCGCGCCGACGCTCCGACGCAGTTGCCCGGCGACGACGGCCAGCCGGTCGGCCTGTTCCACCGGGAGCGAGACAGCCATCGTCGCGACCACCGACCCGACGGTGATCGGCACCGCCGCGCAGACCGTGCCGAGCGCGTACTCCTGGCGCTCCAGGACGGGCATGGTCGGCCGTAGCGCGGAGAGCCGGCGCAGGACGGCCGCCTCGTCGACGAGGGTGGACGGGGTGAGCCCGACCGGCGGGTGGCGCGCGAGGTGGTCACGCCGGGCGTCCTCGGGGAGCTGACCCAGCAGGCACTGGCCGATCGCGTGGGCGTGCGCGGTGGCCTGGAAGTCGGCCCAGGGTTCGACGGCGGGCTGCCCCCGTCCGGCGACCACGTCCACCACCCGCACCTCGCCGTCCTGGTAGAGCGCGAAGTAGACCGCGGCGCCGAGTTCGCCCCGCAACCGCTCCATCCGGGCGCGCAGATCGTGCCGCTGGGACTGGCGGTCGTCGGCCCGTCCTATGCCGTCCACCGACTCCCCGTAGAAGAACCTGCCGTCGTCCCGGCGGAGGTAGCCCTCGTGGGTCAGCGTGCGCAGCAGGTGGTAGGCGGTGCCGAGCGGCAGGCCGGCGGCCCGGGCGAGCTGCTTGGCCGTGGCCCCCTGCCGGAACCCGCCGACGGCCTCCAGCAGCCGCAGCGCCCGCTGGACCGAGGCGATCAGGGTGGGCGGCCGGTCCTTGCGCGGAGGTGACGTGGGCGTCGGCAACCTGACCACCCTCCCCGCACGGAGCGCCTTGGACTGCTCTGCGATCTGATCCATGGCCACACCCAGCCCCCAGCCCGAGTCACTGCACAGGTGGACATACGGAGTGAAGTGCTCCGATTCGCCCGATAGTCGCTCATTGCAGCACAGGGACGGCGCGGCTGCAATCACTCTCACACGGTTCACTCGGTAAAATCCTTGGAATCGAAGGTTAAAAGTCCGATCGACCCACTATTTTCATGATCGGTTTAAGCTTCATCTTCATTATCCAAGATCCATCAGCGTCGCGCCCTGTCCCCGAACGGACGCACCCCGGGCAGGTCAGCGTTTCGGCCCCGCCGCCCTGCGGGAGACTCCCGCACAACGCTCCAGCCCCGGAGGTCTCCATGGGCCCAGCGAACACCCACCAGCCACCACGCCCCGTGGTCAAGCGCACCGCGCGGGCGATCCTGCTGGAACTCGACCCGGACGACCCGTACGGCCCGGCCTCGATCGTGCTGATCAAGCGGCTCCGGCCCGACTCCCCGCGCCCGTACTGGATCACCCCAGGCGGCGGGGTGGAGCGCGACGACCGCACCGTGGTGGACGCCCTGCACCGGGAGGTGGACGAGGAGCTCGGCGGCAAGGTCGTCGACGTCGTCCCCGCCTTCGTGGACACCGTCAGCCACCCCCACCCGCACCCCCACGCGCCGGGCGGGACCGCCGTCGACCACGGCGCCCCGCTCCACCCGCACGGGGTCAAGGTGCAGCACTTCTTCGTCTGCCGGCTCGCCTCGATGGACCTCACCCGGCGGCACGGGCCCGAGGTGGACGAGCCCAACGGCGAGTACGAGGTGGTCCGGCTGCCGTTCACCCGGGAGGGCGTCACCTCGGTCAACGTCGTCCCGCCCAGCCTGCGGGCGTACCTGGCGGCCAACATCGAGGGCATCCGCGCGCTCCTCGCCTCCGACCTGGGCTGAGCGGAGCCTCAGCCGGCCGCCAGGTCGCCGACCAGGTCGTGCCGGATCCGCTCCGGCGGCACCCCGGAGCGCAGCAGCACGCCGACCCCGCGCCGCACCATCGCGGCGGGCCCGCTGAGGTACGCCTCGCGGCCCGCCCACGGCCCGAACCGACCTGCGGTCTCCGGCAGTTCACCGGTGAGCAGTCCGCTTCCCGGGGCCCCGGGGCCGGACAGCACCGGGTGCACCGAGAGCCAGCGGTGGCACCGGGCCAGCTCGCTCAGCGCCGCCAGCTCGTAGAGCTCGGCGGCCTGCCGGGCACCGTAGAAGACCTCCACCGAGCGGCCGGCCGCGCCGTACTGGGCGACCTCCTCCACCAGCGCCCGGACCGGGGCGATGCCGGTGCCGCCGCCGAGACAGAGCAGGTCCGAACCGGCCGCGTGGTCGACCGTCATCGCGCCGGCCGCCGGACCGAGCCGCAGCACGTCCCCCGGCACGGCCCGGTGCACCAGGGCGTTGCTCACCCAGCCCGCCGGGACGGCCTTCACATGGAAGGTCAGCAGACCGTCCGGCCGGGGCGCCGAGGCGAACGAGAAGTGCCGCCAGACCCGCGGCCACCAGGGCGTCTCCAGGCTGGTGTACTGCCCGGCCCGGTACGGGTACGCCTGGTCGGGGCGGACGGTGACCACCGCGATGTCGGGGGTGCGGCGCTCGTGCGCGACCACCTCGGCCTGCCACCAGGGCGGCGAGGTACGGGCGGCCTCCTCGGCGGCCTCGATCATGATCGAGGAGACCAGGCGGTAGACCCGGCGCCAGGCCAGCTCCGTCTCCTGGTCCCAGCGGTTGCCCGCGTACCGGGCCAGTGCCTGCACCAGACACTCGCCCACCGGGCCGAAGTGGCTGGTCAGCGTCCCGTACCGGCGGTGGCCGCGGCCGAGGGCGCTCAGCCGGGTCCGCAGGCCGGCCGGGTCGTCGGCGCTGCGGGCGGCCATCAGCAGGGCGCGGAAGAGGCGGTCGCGCTGGACGTCCATGGCGGCCGGGAAGAGCGCGCGGATCTCGGGGTGGTGCAGGAAGATCAGCGCGTAGAAGTGCGCGGTGGCCCGGTCGGCGACCGGCTCGACCGCGGCCAGGCTGGCCCGGATCAGCTCGATGTCCCGGGCGGTGGGCGGCTGTTCGGCCGCGGCGCGCGGATCGGGCGCGGCCAGGGGAGCGGGAGCGGGGACCGCGGAAAAGGGAACGGCGCGGGGCGCGGTGGGGGCCTGCGGTGCCCGGGCCCGGGCGCCCGTGGTCTCTCCGGCCGGGGGCTGGGGAAGGCCCCCCGGGCCCGCCCAGTTGAGGCCCGGCGCCCGGGTGAACAGCGGCTCGATCACCGGCCCGGCGGCCGGGGCCCAGAGGTCCGGCGTACTCGGCGCGGGGATCGTGGGCGGTTCGGCCGGCCGGGCGGGGATCACCGGCACCGGCGGGACGTCCGGCGGGTCCGACGGCACCGGCGGCAGCGCCGGCCCGAGCCGTGCCCCGGGCTCCGGCCCGGCCGGTGCGGCGTCCGGCAGGCCCGGCACGGCCGTGACCGCCGCCGAGCCGTGCCCGGTCCGGACCAGGAACGTTCTGCGTGACTTCACCGCAACGTTTCGAGTACTCAAGAGAATCGTTTCGCCTCCGGCCGGCCTCTGCCACCACCTGGCTTGTTTTACTGACGCCTAGGCAGCGTGGCACGCCCGAAGTGCTCATCCGACGAATCACGCGAAGCCCGGACACCCGGCCCCCGTACGCGCTACTCTCGCCCGATCCATGGCCGTCCTGGGGCGAACTGCCCCCAGGACGGCCACCGCGACCACGAAGGGCCGCCGTGACCACCGCCGCCGTGGCGGTCACAGCCATGGCGGTCACAGCCTGCGCAGCAACGTCCCCGGCTGCTCGACGCAGTCCGCGACGAACCGCAGGAACCCGCCCGCGGTACCGCCGTCGCAGACCCGGTGGTCGAAGGTGAACGACAGCTGGGTCACCTCGCGCACCGCCAACTCGCCCTCGTGCACCCAGGGTCTGGCGACGATCCGGCCGACGCCGAGCATCGCCGCCTCGGGGTGGTTGAGGATCGGGGTGGAGCCGTCCACGCCGAACACCCCGTAATTGTTCAGGGTGAACGTCCCGCCGGTCAGCTCGGCCGGGGTGAGCGAGCCCGACCGGGCCGCCTCGGTCAACCTGCCGAGTTCGGCGCCGAGTTCCTCGGTGGTCCGCAGCTGTGCGTCCCGCACCACCGGGACGACCAGCCCGCGGTCCCCCTGGGCGGCGAAGCCCAGGTGCACGGCGGAGTGCCGAAGGATTCCGGAACCGTCCTCCGTCACACTGGAGTTGAGCTCCGGGAAGCGGCCCAGCGCCACCGTGCAGATCCGGGCGAGCAGCGCCAGCACGCTCACCTTCGGCCCCGGCGCGGCGTTCAACTGCCGCCTGAGCGCCATCAGTCCGGTGGCGTCGGCGTCCACCCAGCAGGTCGCGGCGGGGATCTCCCGGTGGCTGCGGGTGAGCTTCTCCGCCACCGCCCGGCGCAGCCCGCGCAGCGGGACGACGCCCTCCACCGCCGGAGCGACCGGGGAAGCCAGGGAAGCCGGGGAGACCGCGGATACCACGGCCAGCGCCGCCACCGCCCGGTCCACATCCACCCGCATGATCAGCCCGTCCGGCCCGCTGCCGGTCAGCGCCGCCAGATCGATGCCGTGCTCCCGGGCGGTACGCCGGACCAGCGGCGAGATCACCGGCACCACGGCGGGCCCCGCCGCGGTCACCGGAGCCGGCACGGTCACCGGATCGGCCACGGCCACCCGGGCCGCCGCCACCGCGGGAGCGGCCCCCGCAGGAGCCACCGGCGGTCGAACCGGTCCCCCGACCCGGCGCCGCCGACCGCCCCGGTCGGGCTCGGCCACGCCGTACCCGACCAGCGGCCGCTCCAGCGCCGTGGCGGTCTCCCCGGCCGAAGCCGCCCCACCGGTCAACGGCTCACCCGGCTCACCGACGGCGGGCGCCACCGCGACCGTCACCAGCGGCGCGCCGACCGCCACCTCCTCACCCGGCTCGCCGTACCGGGCGGTGACCACCCCGCCGTACGGGCAGGGCACCTCCACCACGGCCTTGGCCGTCTCCACCTCCACCACCGGCTGGTCGACCGCGATCACCTCACCGACCTCGACCATCCAGCGCACCACCTCCGCCCCGGTGAGCCCCTCACCGAGGTCGGGCAGGGTGAACTCGCGCACGACCGGCATCATCCTCAGTCCTCCCACTGCAACCGGGCGACCGCGTCCAGGATCCGGTCCACCCCGGGGAGGTGGTGGTGCTCCAGCATCGGCGGCGGGTACGGGATGTCGAAGCCGGTGACCCGCAGTACGGGGGCGGCCAGATGGTGGAAGCAGCGCTCGGTGACCCGCGCGGCGATCTCCGCGCCGGTGCCGCCGAAGCCGGTCGCCTCGTGCACCACCACGGCCCGGCCGAGCGAACGCACCACCCGGCAGACCGTCTCGTCGTCGAACGGCACCAGAGTGCGCAGGTCCAGCACCGCGAGGTCCCACCCCTCGGCCTTCGCCACCTCGGCCGCCTCCAGGCAGACCGGCAGCGAGGGCCCGTAGGTGATCAGGACGGCGGAGCTGCCGGTGCGCCGCAGCACGGCCCGGCCGATCGGCTCGACCGGCGCCGCCGGGTCGAACCCGGCCTTGCCCCAGTAGAGCCGCTTGGGCTCCAGGAAGATCACCGGATCGTCGGAGGCGATCGAGGCGCGCAGCAGCCCGTACGCGTCGGCCACCGTCGCCGGGGTGACCACGTGCAGGCCGGGGGTGCTGGTGTAGTACGCCTCGGAGGCGTCGCTGTGGTGCTCGACGCCGCCGATCCCGCCGCCGTACGGGATGCGGACGGTGATCGGCAGCGGCAGCCGGCCGGCCGTCCGGTTGCGCATCTTGGCGACGTGCGAGAAGAGCTGCTCCAGCGCCGGGTAGGCGAAGGCGTCGAACTGCATCTCCACCACCGGGCGCAGCCCGTACATCGCCATGCCGACGGCGGTGCCGAGGATGCCGGCCTCGGCCAGCGGGGTGTCCAGGCAGCGGTCGGGGCCGAACTCGGCGGTCAGCCCGTCGGTGATCCGGAAGACGCCGCCGAGGGCGCCGACGTCCTCGCCGAGCACGTGCACCGCCGGGTCCGCGCGCATGGCGTCCCGCAGCGCGGAGTTGAGCGCCTGCGCCATGCTCACCGTGGTCGGCATGGTCGGCATGGTCGGTGTCGCCGGTGTCGCCGGTGTGGCCACGGTGCTCTTCCTGGTCGCCGGTGTCGCTGCGGCCGCCGCACGAGCGGCGACGGAGGCCTCGTTCATCGGTGCCCCACCTCGGCCTCGGCGGCCAGTTCGGCGGCCAGCTGGTCGGCCTGCTCCCGCAGTTGCGGGGTGGGCTCGGCGAAGACGTGGGTGAACAGCGACATCGGGTCCAGCTCGGCGTCGGCGTGGAACTCGGCCCGCATCCGGGCCGCCAGCGCCTCCGCCTCGTCGGCGGCGTCCTGCACCAGCGTGTCGTCCAGCACGCCGAGTTCGCGCAGTGCGCGCTCCATCAGCAGGATCGGGTCGTGCTCCCGCCAGGCGGCCACCTCGGTGTCGTCCCGGTAGCGGGTGGCATCGTCGGCGTTGGTGTGCGCCTCGATCCGGTAGGTGAGCGCCTCGACCAGGGTCGGTCCGCCGCCGGCCCGGGCCCGCTCGACCGCCTCGGTCAGCACGCTGTGCACGGCGGGCGCGTCGTTGCCGTCCACCAGGCGGCCCGGTATGCCGTAGCCGACGGCCTTGTGGGCCAGGGTGGGCGCGGCGGACTGCGCGGTGAGCGGGACGGAGATGGCGTAGCCGTTGTTCTGCACCAGGAAGACCACCGGGGCCTGGAGCACCGCGGCGAAGTTCAGCGCCTCGTGGAAGTCGCCCTCGCTGGTGCCGCCGTCACCGAGCAGCGCCAGCGCGACCACCGGCTCGCCGCCCAGCCGTGCGGCGTGCGCCAGCCCGACGGCGTGCGGGGCCTGGGTGGCCAGCGGCGTGCAGAGCGGCGCCGTACGGACGGCGCGCGGGTCGTAGCCGGTGTGGGCGTTGCCGCGCAGCAGGGTCAGCGCCTCCAGCGGGTCGACGCCCCGGGAGACCACGGCGAGGGTGTCGCGGTAGCTGGGGAAGAGCCAGTCCTGCTCGCCGAGCGCCAGCGCGGCCGCGACCTGGCAGGCCTCCTGGCCGGTGGAGGCCGGGTAGACGGCCAGCCGGCCCTGCTTGGTGAGGGTGGTCGCCTGCTGGTTGTAGCGGCGGCCGACCACCAGGCGGCGGTACAGCTCGCGCAGCAGCGCGGGGTCGTACTTCTCCAGCGCGGGGGTGCCGAGCACGCGGACGGGCGAGACGTCCGGGAGCAGCGGGGCCGGGTCGGTGCGCGGGGCGGTCGCCCCGGGCAGCCAGCCGGGCACCGCCGTGTGGTGTCTGTGGTCGAGAACGGTCATCTCGGGGCACCTCCTGGGGTGGCGGGGGCTCCCTACCGATTGTTCGGTCGTCTGTTCATCTTGACCAGAACCATGACAAGGTGGTGGACAATCGGCCCGGGGGGCGGTCGACTGATGGCAGTACGTCCAATCAGGGAGGGTGGGGGGTCATGTCGACTGAACAGACGTCCAGACTCGACCGTGTCGACCGGTCGATCCTGCGGCTGCTGCAGCAGGACGGTCGCGCCTCCATCCGCTCGGTGGCCGAGCGGGTGCATGTGTCCAGGGCCAATGCGTACGCCCGGATATCAAGGATGGTCGAGGACGGCGTCATTCGCGGCTTCACCGCCCGCGTGGACCACGAAAGGGCAGGTCAGGGCGCATCCGCGTACATCACCCTGAAGATCGTCCAGAACTCCTGGCGGACGGTGCGGGAGCAGCTTCTGGAGCTGCCCGGGGTGGCGCACATCGCCCTGGTCGGCGGCGACTTCGACGTCATCCTGCTGGTGCACACCGCCGACAACCACGCCCTGCGCGAGCTGGTGCTGAACCGCATCCAGTCGATCCCCCAGGTGCTCGGCACCCGGACCATGCTGGTCTTCGAGGAGACCGACCAGGTGCCGCCGGTCTAGCTAGTCCGCCCGCTCGCCTCCGGGGCGCGCTGTGTTTTCGCCCGCTCGCCTCCGGGGCGCTCTGGTCCGGTGCCGACGGTCGTCGCTCCAAGGCCCCTCGTTCCTCGGGGCCTCCTCGCTCCTTCCTTTCGGCACCGGCGCGCCCCTTCGGCTCGGGGCGGGTAGGGGCGGGTGGGGGGCGGGCGGGTAGGGCCGGGGACGGCTAGCGGGCCCGCAGTCCGTCGAAGGCCAGGTGGACCACCGCGTCCGCGACGCCGTCGGCCGCCTTGAGCCCCGGCCGGTACCACTCCACGATCGAGTTGATCATGCCGAAGAGCAGCCGGGTGGCCAGCCGGGGCTCGACGTCCGCCCGTAGCGCGCCGTCGGCCACGGCGGCCCGCAGCAGCTCGGCGACCTGGTGGTCGAACTCCCGGCGCCGCTCCAGCGCCCACTGCTCGGTGACCGTGTTGCCCCGCACCCGCAGCAGCAGGGTGACGTACGGCAGCTCGGCCAGCAGCACCTCGGCGGTCCGCCGCACCACGTGCTCCAGCCGCTCCACGGCCGGGCCGGTCACCGCAGCCGGCTCGGCGAGGATCGCGAACAGCCCGTCCAGGGCCCGGCCGACGGCCAGCCTCAGCAGCTCCTCCTTGCCGCGCACATGGTGGTAGATGGAGGACTTGGAGATGCCGGCCGCCCGCGACAGGTCTTCCATCGAGGTGCCGTCGTAACCGCGCTCGTTGAAGACGTCGACGGTCACCGCGAGCAGCGACTCCACGGTGTAGGCGGTACGCGTGGTGTGATCGGCCATCCTCCGAGTATCCCCGCCCTCACTCCACCGGACGCGGTCGGGTCCATCGGTCCGCACCGGTGAAACACCCCAGGGCCTAGACTCTCCGGACGATCGTCCATGGCCAGCAGGGGTGGGGTCCAGTCTGATGAGCGCAATACCGGCAGTCGCGTCCGACGTGCCCGAGCAGCGCAGCGAGAAACCGGATGCGGCGCCGGGGCACGGCTGGCGCGAGCGTGCCCGGGGCCTGGCCGTGAGATTCGGGCCGGCCGTGTGGTGTTACGCCGTGCTCAAGCTGATCGGCTTCACCGTTTTCATGAAGCTGCTCTCGTTCTCCGGCGAGTACCTCAAGAAGCACCCGCGCTTCGGCGGTGGCGCCAACCCCTGGGACGTGCTGGCCACCTGGGACGGCTGGTGGTACCAGCAGGTCGCCGAGTTCGGCTACCACCCTGCGCTGGTGGTGATCCCCGGCGGGACGCCGGGCTTCACCATCGAGCAGAACTCGGCCGCCTTCTTCCCGCTCTACCCGGGCCTGATGCGGCTGGTCTCGGACACCACCGGCCTCGGTCTGTACGGCGCCGGGATGCTGGTCTCGGTGGTGGCCTCGCTGTTCGCCGCCGCCGGGATCTACGCGGTGGTCGAGAAGATGGCGGGCGCCCGGGCCGGTGTGATCGCGGCCGGCATCTGGGCGATCGCCCCGGGCTCCGGCGCCGAGTGGGCGCTCTACTCCGACTCGTCCTTCGTCGCGCTCGCCGCCTGGGCCTGCTACTGCGTGATGACCAAGCAGTGGGTCGCCGCCGGGGCGCTCACCCTGGTCGCCGGCCTCAACCGGCCGACCTCGGCGGCGCTGATCGGCGCGGTCGGCCTGGCCGCGCTGGTCGAGCTGTACCGGCGGGAGAGCGGGATCGCCAGGCCGCTGGCCGCGCTGCTGATGGCCCCCGTGGGCCTGCTCGGCTACGTCGGCTGGGTCGGCTGGCGGATGGGCGACTGGGGCGGCTACTTCAAGCTCCAGCACGACGCCTGGCTGCACTACTTCGACTTCGGCAAGGGCACCTACAAGGCGATCCGCGGGGTACTGCTGGGCCGGAGCGACTACCCGTTCGCCTTCCCGGTCGCCGATCTGCTGGCGACGCTGATCGTGCTCTCGCTGCCGGTGCTGATCGTGCTGATGATCCGGCTGCGCCCGCCGCTGGTGCTGACCGCCTACACGCTGGCCACGATCGTGTCGGTGCTCGGCAGCCTGGGCATCTTCGGCAATGTCTCGCGGTATCTGCTGCCCGCGTTCCCGCTGTTCATCGCGCTGGCGGTGGGCATGCGCAAGCTCAGCTGGCCGGTGCTGGCCACGGTGCTCGGCACCGGCGCCGTCGCCTCCGGCTGGTTCGGCGGGTACGTCATCTTCGAACTCGGCATCCCGTAGACCGGCGACCCGCGGACCGACGGCCCCACGACTCCACGGCCGGTCGACCGGCAGCCTGTTCCCGCGCGGGGCGCGTCCACTCCGGACGCGCCCCGCGCGTTTTTCGCGTGTTCCGGCGCCGCACACCCCCTTGAGCCGACCGATCGTTCGGTTACTCTGGGACGTGTCCCGTCCTCCCCTCTGAGGAGCGCACACGATGTCCGCAGCGGTCACCCACCCCCTCGTCGCCGAACTGGCCGAACGCCACCAGGCCACCCTGGACGCCGCGCTCGCCGCCGCCGCCGAACGCGACTACTGGTCGCCCTACCCCGAGTTCCCGAAGGCCTACGGCGAGAGCGGCGCCGAGGACGGCAAGGCGGCCTTCGAGGCCCTGCTGAACAAGCCGTTCGCGCTCGACGGCCACCCCGCCGACGGTGACCTGATCGGCGGCGAGGTCTCCCCGTACGGCCTCGAACTGGGCATCGGCTACCCGCACGCCGGGCCGGACGCGCTGATCGCCGCCCTGCGCGCCGCCCAGCCCGGGTGGGCCGCCGCCGGGCCGCTCGCCCGCGCCGCCGTCTGCCTGGAGATCCTGGCCCGGATCAACGCCCGCTCGCACGAGTTCGCGCACGCCGTGATGCACACCACCGGGCAGGCCTACGGCATGGCCTTCCAGGCGGGCGGCCCGCACGCCCAGGACCGCGGCCTGGAGGCGGTCGCCTACGCCTACGCCGAGCAGACCCGGCTGCCGCGGAGCGCCGGCTGGACCAAGCCCCAGGGCAAGCGCGACCCGCTGGTGATGACCAAGGAGTTCACCGTCGTGCCGCGCGGCGTCGCGCTGCTGATCGGCTGCAACACCTTCCCCACCTGGAACGGCTACCCGGGCCTGTTCGCCTCGCTGGCCACCGGCAACCCGGTCCTGGTCAAGCCGCACCCGCGGGCCGTGCTGCCGCTCGCCCTCACCGTCCGGACCGCCCGCGAGGTGCTCGCCGAGGCCGGCTTCGACCCCAACCTGGTCTGCCTCGCCCCCGAGCACGAGGGCGGCACCGTCGCCCAGCTGCTCGCCGTGCGGCCGGAGGTCAGGCTGATCGACTACACCGGCTCCACCGCCTTCGGCGACTGGCTGGAGGAGAACGCCCGGCAGGCCCAGGTGTACACCGAGAAGGCCGGCGTCAACACCGTCGTCATCGACTCCACCGACGACTACCGGGGCATGCTGAACAACCTGGCCTTCTCGCTCTCGCTCTACAGCGGCCAGATGTGCACCACCCCGCAGAACCTGCTGATCCCGCGCACCGGCATCGACACCGACCAGGGTGCCAAGCCGTACGACCAGGTGGTCGCCGACCTCGCCGCCGCCATCGACGGCCTGCTCTCCGACGACGCGCGGGCCGCCGCCGTCCTGGGCGCCGTGGTCAACCCCGGTGTGCTCCAGCGCTCGGTCGCCGCGGCCGCCGGGGAGTACGGCGAACTCGCGCTGGCCCCGCGCGTGGTGGCCTCGCCCGAGTTCCCCGCCGCGACCGTCCGCACCCCGGCGCTGGTCACGCTGGACGCCGACAAGCCGGACGACCGGGCGGTCTTCCACAGCGAGTGCTTCGGCCCGGTGTCGTTCGCCGTCGCGGTGGAGTCCACCGCCGCCGCGATCGAGCTGCTGCACTCCACGGTCCGGTCCCAGGGCGCGATGACGGCCTCCGCCTACACCACCTCGCCCGAGGTCGAGACCGCGCTGGTCGAGGCCGCGCTGGACGCCGGCGTCTCGCTCTCGCTCAACCTCACCGGCGGGGTGTACGCCAACCAGACCGCCGCGTTCTCGGACCTGCACGGCACCGGCGCCAACCCGGCCGCCAACTCCGCCTACTGCGACGGCGCCTTCGTCGCCAACCGGTTCCGCACCGTCGAGGTCCGCCGGCACGGCTGACGGCCGCACCACCCGGCCACACCGATCAACCGCACCGATCGGCCGCGGCACATCGGTACCGGGCTCCGGCGGGCACGCGCCGCCGGGGCCCGGAGATTCACAGTCCCGCCCGGGGCAGCGATGATGGTGTCCGGGAGAACGCTGAGAGCGGCGTTCAGCCTTCGTCCGAGCACCGGGAGCTGACACATGACCGCGAAGCAGATCGGCACCGACGTCCTCATCGTCGGCGCCGGACCGACCGGCCTGCTGCTGGCCGGTGACCTGGCCGCCGCCGGGGTCCGGGTCACCGTCCTGGAGAAGCGCGGCGCCGAGTCCAACCTCACCCGGGCCTTCGCCGTGCACGCCCGCAGCCTGGAGCTGCTGGACGCCCGCGGGCTGGCCGACGAGCTGATCGCCACCGGCCGTCCGCTCAGCTCGCTGCGGCTCTTCGACCGGCTGAAGGTCGACCTCGGCCAGCTCCCGACCCGCTTCCCGTTCGTCCTGGTCACCCCGCAGTACCAGACCGAACGCCTGCTCCAGGAGCGCGCGCTGAAGGCCGGCGCGACCATCCTGCGCGGCACCGAGGTGACCGGGCTGCGCCAGGACGCCGAGGGCGTCACGATCGAGGCCCGCTCCCGTCCTTCGGGCGAGGAGAACCCCGTGGGCGGCACCACCGTCACCCACCGGGCCCGCTACGCGGTCGGTGCCGACGGTGTCCACTCCGCCGTCCGCGACCTGCTCGGCATCCCCTTCCCCGGCGAGTCCGTGGTCAACTCCGTGATGCTGGGCGACGTCCGGCTGGAACGCGAGCCCGACGAGGCGGTTGTCGTCGGCGCCGCCGAGAACGGTTTCGCCTTCCTCGCGCCGTTCGGCGACGGCTGGTACCGGGTCATCGCCTGGGACGGCGACGACCAGCGCGCCGACGCCGCCCCGCCCTCGCTCGACCGGATCGCCGCCGTCACCCGCACCGCCCTCGGCGAGGACTACGGCCTGCACGACGCCCGCTGGACCTCCACCTTCCACAGCGACGAGCGCCAGGTCCCCAACTACCGCTCCGGCCGGGTCTTCCTGGCCGGCGACGCCGCGCACTGCCACTCCCCGGCCGGCGGCATGGGCATGAACACCGGCCTCCAGGACGCCGCCAACCTCTCCTGGAAGCTCGCCGCCGCCGTCCGGGGCTGGGCCACCGACGCCCTGCTGGACACCTACCAGACCGAGCGGCACCCGGTCGGCAAGGCCGTCCTGCGCAGCTCCGGCGCGCTGATCCGGCTCGCGCTCGCCCAGTCCGCCCCCACCCGGGCCCTGCGCGGCGCCCTCGCCGCCGTCGCCGAGCACCTCGACCTGGTCACCGAGCGCGGCGCCCGCACCGTCTCCGGCATCGGCATCCACTACGCCGCTCCGAAGGACGCCCACCCGCTGGTCGGCCGACGCGTACCGGACCTGCGGCTGACCGGCCTGCGGCAGGCCCGCGAGGGCGAGCCGGCCCCGCCGGAGCGGCTCGCCGAGGCGCTGCGCGCCGGCCGGTTCGTCCTGGTCAGCAATGACGAGTTGTCCGCCGCCGACCCGTGGGCGGACCGGCTGGTCACCGCCGCGCCCGCCGACCCGCACGGCAAGCTGCGCGACACCGTCCTGCTGATCCGCCCGGACGGCTACGCCGCCTGGGCCGCCGTCGACCCGGGCCACGGCGAACTCCGCGCCGCGCTGGCCCAGTGGCTGGGCGCCCCCACCGACGACTGACCACGCCCCGGCGGGCGCCCGTACTCCCCGGGCGCCCGCCGCCCGGACGGCTCCCGGGCGCCCGCCACGAGGGTCGCCGGGAGCCCCGGCCGTCCCCGGGCACCGCCCGATCGGGCGCGGTGTCCGGGGATCCGCATATCCGCGAGCACTGTCCGCGCGCCTTGTCCGCGTTTCCTGTCCGCAGGCCCTGTCCACGCGCCCGCTCATAGTGCCGCGCCGTCTTCGCCCGATTCCCGCACGCCGCCATGGCACACCACCTCCGACGGCCGTTCCGCGACGTGTCGAAGAAATGCAGAATGCATGCCCCGTGCCCACACCGCCCGATCCGGTGCGGCCCCTGCCGCGGTAGCGCCGCCGGCCCGGCCGGGGAGAGCCGGATCCGGTAGCCGTCCGGCCGGTCGAGCAGGTCGTTCACCGGGGCGCCGGCCCGGCGGGTGTTCAGCAGGTCAAGGGCCGGTGGTCCACCGGTCAACGGCCGGGGACCGCGCGGCTCCGCCACCTGGCGGCCCGTCACCGACCCTCCCCGATTCGCGGTCCGCCGAGTCCGCTCCGGTCCGCCTGAGCGCCTCCTTTCCCGTCCTGACGTGATCCGGTTCCGGATTTCCCGCCATTCACTGTATGAAGGCCCGCACACTCTGTTCTGTTTTCCCCCATTCACAGTTGACTGTTTTTTAGCAACGAATTGCTTGACCATAAGCCAATTCGCACACGGGTTCTGTCATGTTCTAGCCAGCGTTTTCGACCCTGGAACGCCCTGGCCCCGGCCGGCCCCCACGCGCCGGCCAGAGGAGGATCCCGTGCGCCCCCGTTCCCTTGCCCTCGCCGCGGCCCTTGCCGTCCTGCCGCTGACCGCCGTCTCGCTCGGCGTGACCGGCGCGCAGGCCGCTCCCGTCCCCAACGCCTCCGCCCCTCGCGTCTCGCTGCCGGACACCGTGACCCCCGCGGTGGCCCGCTCCGAGAAGAAGGGCGACGTCCCCGCCGACCAGCAGCTCTCGGTGGCCGTCAGCCTGAAGCTGCGCGACACCGCCGGGCTGGACCGCTTCCTCGCCGCTGTCGCCACCCCCGGAACCCCCGAGTACGGCGGGTACCTGACGCCTCAGCAGTTCACCGAGCGCTTCGGCCCGACCCAGGCGGCCGTCGAGCAGGTCAGGTCGTACCTCACCGCCCAGGGCCTGACCGTCTCCGGCGTCAGCGACAACCGCCAGGTGGTCGGCGCGCGCGGCACCGCCGCGCAGATCGCCAAGGCCTTCGGCACCCACGAGAGCGCCTACCTGGACCCGCAGGCACAGCGCGCCTTCTTCGCCAACGACGCGGCCGCCTCCGTCCCGGCCGACCTCGCCGGCGTGGTGCAGGGCGTCTCCGGCCTCAACAACCACACCGTCCGCACCACCCGCCTGGCGAAGCCGCAGGCCGCGGCCGCCCCCAACGCCGCGCCCAACGCCGCGCCCAGCGGCTTCGGCCCGTCCCAGTACGACGGTGCCTACCGGCTGGACAGGACCGGCGCCGACGGTACCGGGGTCACCGTCGCCCTCTGGGAGTTCGACGGCTACAGCTCCACCGACCTGAAGACCTACGACTCCCAGTACGGCCTGACCGGACCGGCCGTCAGCACCGTCTCGGTGGACGGCGCAAGCTACGACTCCGCGCCCGGCGACGGCCAGGGCGAGGTCGAGCTGGACAGCGAGATCGTGCGCGGCGTCGCCCCCAAGGCGACCCAGCTGGTCTACGAGGCGCCCAACAGCGACCAGGGCGAGATCGACATGGCCGCCAAGATCGTCTCGGACAACAAGGTCTCGGTGATCTCCATCTCCTGGGGCTCCTGCGAGCCGGACACCACCGCCTCCTCCATGACGGCCGTGGACAACTCCTTCAAGCAGGCCGCCGCCCAGGGCATCTCGGTCTTCTCCGCCTCCGGCGACGACGGCTCGCGCGACTGCACCCGCTCGACCAGCGGTTCGTCCGTCAAGGCGGTCGACTTCCCGGCGTCCAGCCCGCACCAGACCGGCGTCGGCGGCACCAACCTCAAGGTCTCCGGGACGGGCTACTCCTCGGAGAGCGCCTGGAGCACCGCCGGCGGCGGCGTCTCCACCGTCTTCGCCAGGCCCGCCTGGCAGACCGGCACCGGCGTCAGCGGCACCATGCGCACCGTCCCGGACGTCTCCTCCGACGCCGACCCGGCCAGCGGCTTCGCCATCTACACCGCCGGCGGCTGGCAGGTGTACGGCGGCACCAGCGCGGCCGCGCCGCTCTGGTCCGGCTACGCGGCCCAGTTCGACCAGAAGGCCAAGGCCGCCGGACAGCCGGTCCTCGGCGAGGCCTCCCCCAAGCTGTACGCGGTCGCCAACGGCGGCGGCTACGGCACGGCCTTCCACGACGTCACCACCGGCAAGAACCAGGACTTCCCCGCCAAGGCCGGCTACGACCAGGTCACCGGCTGGGGCAGCCCGATCGCCGACGCCCTGGACACCGCGCTGCTCGGCGGCACCACCCCGCCGCCCTCCGGCGGCTGCACCCCGGCCCAGCTGATCGGCAACGGCGGCTTCGAGAGCGGCGCCGCCGCACCGTGGACGGCGTCCAGCGGCGTCGTCGACAGCAGCACCGGCGAGGCCGCCCACACCGGCTCATGGAAGGCCTGGCTGGACGGCTACGGCAGCAGCCACACCGACACCCTGGCGCAGACCGTCGCCGTCCCGGCCGGCTGCAAGGCCGTCCTCTCGTTCTGGGTCCACGTCGACACCGCCGAGACCGGCTCCACCGCGTACGACAAGCTGACCGTCCAGGCCGGCTCGACCACCCTGGCCACCTACTCCAACGCCGACGCGGCCACCGGCTTCGCGCAGAAGTCCTTCGACCTCTCGACCTTCGCCGGACAGACGGTGACCATCACCTTCACCGGCACCGAGGACTCCTCGCTCAAGACCAGCTTCGTGATCGACGACGCCGCGCTCAACGTCTCCTGACCATCTCCACCCCCACACAGGCGGGGGGGGGCGCCCCCGCCCCCCCCCCCCCAGGGTTTTCGCACCCGTTGAATAAAGATAAAACAGGGGGGCCCCCGCCGGGGCCCAGGGGAAAAGTGCGGCGGGTGTGGTTGCCCATAGACCGGGGC